>JAUYTF010000237.1 GCA_030695285.1 Eubacteriales bacterium
TCCCAATAACGTTGGCCGCTGCGGGCACATCTGCAACGCGAGCTTTGCCGTGCGGCGGGACATGCGGGGGCAGCGCATCGGAGAAGCGCTGGTGCGGGACTGCATACACCAGTCAAAAGCGCTCGGCTTTCGCATTCTTCAGTTCAATGCGGTGGTCAAGACGAACGCTTCCGCGCTGCGCTTGTATCAAAAGCTCGGGTTTACTCAGCTCGGCTTGATTCCCGGCGGGTTTCGCATGAATGACGGTCGGTACGAGGACATCATTCCACACTATATTGAGTTGCAGAGAGCAGGAACGGAGATCGTAAGATGAGACAAGAAATTTTCGATGCCATCTGGAAACTGCGAAGAGACAGTAAGTCCGCCTGTCTATCCTATGTTGACGAGGACGGCTATCCCGTGACGCGCGCGATGTTGATACTGGAACACGAGCAAATCCACACGCAGTATCTTTCCACGAACACCTCTTCTAGCAAGATCGCCGCGCTAAAGCAAAACCCGAAAGCCTCGCTGTATTATTGCGATCCCGCAAGCTTTCAGGGCGTATTGTTTGCCGGAGACATCAAAGTGTGTACCGATTCATCGACGAAAGAGTTGCTTTGGCGCGATGGGTTCGAAAAGTACTATCCAAAAGGCGCGACCGATCCTGATTATTGCGTGCTGAAACTCACCGTGAAACGCGGCAGCCATTACCATGGACTGTGCAACACGCAGTTCACGCCGGAAGAGCTGGAATAACGCAGATTCGTTTTCTTAAAAAGAAAGGAAACACCGGGTTTGAAGGATAAGACTTATCATAAATAGACATGCAACCTTCTGCTGTTTATCGGTCTGATTTTTATCGCCTAAACCTGCGCACACCGATCACTGCGGTGGGTCCGCTAGTTTCGGGCATGAAGACGGAGCTGCCTTTTACATAAGGCGTTTTTGGGCTATTTACCACGATTCCGCTCATCATGTTTGCCGTGCTCTCTCCGTTTGTGCGCCGCATTAGCGACCGTCTGGGCGCGGGGAAGATGTTGTTGTTTGCGATGGCGGCCATCCTGCTGGGGGTTGCGATTCGCTCCTTTGCCCGTAACGCCGGTTTACTTGACGCGACGCTGTTGCTTGGTGCCGAGCATCGCACTCCTCAAAGCCCTTGCGCCGGAATCGGCGGGGTATATGGCGTTTGCGTTTCAGCTGATGATTATTCCGTCGGTGTTTGCGAGTCCCGCCATCGTGACGCGGCTGAACGATCAGCGCGGGTTGATCCCGGTTGTGTCCGTTCTGTATATCGCCTCGCTCTTTGGGTTGATCTTTGCAAAGTCGACTGTAATACTGGCTATTTGCGTCATGTTCTATGGCTTCTCAACGGGCGCCTGCTTTCGCCTTTGCATGTTGTTCATCACATCTAAACGTGTTTCTAAATCTTGGCTCTCAAATAAGAAAAAACCGTCGGATAGTATCATCCAGCGGTTTTTGGTTGCGAGCGTTATGAGTCTTGATCCGCGCTGCGGGTGGCGGCGGCGGCACAGGCGGCGAAGACGCGCACAGCGCCTGCAGCTTTGAGCGCAACCGCGCAGGCGGAAAGCGTGCTGTGCGTGGTGGTCACATCGTCGATGAGAAGAATGCTAAGCCCCTTTGCGGCAGGTGAAGCATGGAACGCTTTTGAAACATTGATTGCGCGCTCAAACTCGTCTAGCGTGGTTTGCGATTTTGTAAAGCGCGTGCGCCGCAACAGATCGTTCTGCTGCACAAGTCCCGTGCGCCTGCAGAGCGCCTGCGCGATCAGATCGCTCTGATTATACGAGCGCAGCCATTGCTTAAGAGGATGCAGCGGAACGGGCACGACGCGGTCGATTTGCCATTCCTGCGGAAGAGTGATGCCTTTTGCGAAAAAAGGAGCGAGGCGCACCT
>JAUYTF010000248.1 GCA_030695285.1 Eubacteriales bacterium
AGCTATGGCTTAACGTTTGTAACGCCGTGTGATATGCGCGTTGGAACCTTAGCGGTCGGCTACGGAGACGGCTATAAGCGTTGCCTTTCAGATCGGGCGGAGGTGCTCATTCGCGGCAAACGCGCGCGGCAGATCGGCACCATCTGCATGGATCAGATGATGATCGACTTAACGAATGTGCCGGACGCAGAGGTTGGCGACGACGTGGTGCTGCTGGGCAAGCAGGGCAACGAAGAAATTACAGCGGATGAGCTCGGCGATAAGGCTGGCACCATCAGCTACGAGATCCTCCTTTGCGTTTCCGAGCGCGTCCCGCGCATTTATACGAAAGATTGAGAGAGAACGTAAATGAGGCACCCGCGCCACGGGTGCCTCATTCATTTTTCGCGTAATTCTTATTAAATTGCAGTAACAAAGATCAATCTTCTTGCAGTAATAAAGATCATTCTTCTAGAATAGCCCTTCTATCGTTTGCTCGATTGCACCGATGACGTCTCTTGCCAGCAGCATGCGCTCCTTGAGCAGCTCAAGCGCAACATCTGCGCTTGCGCCGAGCAGATAAGCCCCGCAGGATGCCGCGTCCAGCGGCGCAATCCCCTGCGCAAGCAGGCCCGTGATCATCCCCGCAAGCACATCCCCGCTGCCGCCTTTGGCAAGCCCCGCGTTGCCGCTTGTGTTGAGGCGCACCTCCGCGCCGTTTGAAATACACGTCGTCGCGCCCTTGAGCAGCACGATACAGTGCCATTTTTTTGCATACGTCTTCGCAATTCCAATCGGGTCGGACAAAATCGCCGAGACGGGTTCCCCGCTCAGCCGCGCCATCTCCGCCGGATGCGGCGTAAGAATCACGTTTTCGTGCAGCCGCGATAGCAGCGCGGGCAACCGCGCCAGCTGATTCAACGCATCGGCATCCAGCACGGCGGGTGTCTTCGCTTTTAGTACCGCCTCGACGAGCGGGAGAATATCCCCATCACCCGCGCCACAGCCGATGCAGACCGCGTTCTTCTGCGGCAGGAGCATGATTGCCCGTTTGCAGGCGGCATTGTCCCAATCCGTGCCGTCATTCACCGCAACAGCCATCGCCTCCGGTAATGCGGAGAATGCCTGCTTCACTGCGCCCGGTACTGCGGCGCTCGTCAGTCCCGCGCCCACACGCAGACAGGCAGCCGTATTCAACAGCGCCGCGCCGGTGTATGCGGCAGACCCTGCGCAAAGCAGCGCACGCCCGTTTTTGCCCTTATGCGAGTCGATAGCGCGCTCGGGCAGCAGACGCGCGGCATCCTCTCGGGTAAACAGAAAAACGTTTTCCATCATGTCCGCTTCGTCCGGATCGATTGATTCTTCCGAGAGTGGATGCACGATCACATCCCCGCAGCAGCCGCGCCCCGGAAAGAGCAGCTGCCCGCGTTTATAAAACTGAAACGTCACGGTTTCATTCGCGCGGATTGCGCTACCCAATATTTCTCCACTCGTGGCATCTACGCCGGAAGGAATATCGACCGCGACGACGGGCTTCCCGCTCGCGTTGACAAGCGCAATCGCGTCGGCATATTTGCCCGCGACAGGGCGCGACAGCCCCGTTCCAAAAATCGCGTCGATTAAAACATCGCTTCGACCAAGCAGTTCGCTTGTCAGTTCTTCATAAAAACGCACGCCGCAGTCGAGCGCACGCAAGTAGTTCGTCCTCGCATCACCGGAAAGCCGCTCCGCGCTTGCAAGCAGCACGCCTTGGCAATGCACGCCGCGTTGATGGATCAGTCGTAGCAGCGCAAACCCATCGCCCCCGTTGTTGCCTGTCCCGCAGATGACGAGCGCTTTTAACTCGAAGTAGCGTGCTTGCAGCAGCGCGTCTAAGCCCTCAGCCGCGCGCTCCATCCAGACGAGGCTGTCTGCCCGCCCGTCAGCAAAGCGTTCCTGCTCATAGCGGCGCATCTCCTGCGCGCTTACCACGCGTTTCATTCAATCTGCTCCCCCGTCGTCTGCTGGAGAGCCGCGCGCGCTTCATCATAGGCATACCCGCGCGAGAGCAGGCGGCGAATCACCATTTCGTTTCGCTCGTCCTCCGGCAGGCGCGCGTATTGACGCGCATATTTTTCAGCAACGGCCGCGGCGGTGCGCTGCTGCGTCTCCTCGTCCACCTGGTTGAGCGCTTGTTCGATGGCTTCCGCATCCGTCTCGTGCGCAAGCAACTGTTCGCGCAAATGCGCACGGCTGACAGGCTTAGTGGCAAGCCGCGTGCGGACGAAGTCACCCGCATAAGCCAGATCGCTGAGCAGCCCGAGTTCTTTGAGCCGCTCGACGGTCTCGTAAACCTCGACTTCGCCGTACTCACAAGCGTCCAGATGGCGCTCGACTTCGCGCACAGTGCGCGCGCGCGCGCCTAAGAAGCGCAGCGCCGCATCCGTCGGAGAGCGTCCGGTATCCGAAGCTTTTTTGGGTTTTGACATGTTTTTTACCATGCAGCTATTTTAACACATTACTACATCAAGGGACAATGACGACGAGAAGGCATGCGCGGTTGCACAAATAAGGAGAAATCGTTGCAACTTTCTGATGAACATTCTGTAACAAATCCGCCTCGTCATCATTCCATCGGTGCAAAAAGCCGCCAAATCCGTTACAATAAGAAACGATATCATACATTTACTTGGCGCACGCCAGCGTGGCGCTGCCGGACGGCGAATGATCCGCGCAAAAATATCGCATATCCAGGAGGATGTTCCAATGGAGCAAAACCGGCATCAGCCGAATCGACAGAACCAACAGAATCCACCGAATCAGCCGAACAATGAATCAGAATTTGCAGAGGTGATTCTGGAACCGATTCAGGATATTGGCCTGCCAAAAAACGAACGAACGGAAACTCGCTCTCGCGCAAGCGTAAAAAGCGAAAGCAGCAGCAACGCTTGATCATCATACTCGGCGTGGCTTTTGCGCTCGTGCTTTCATTTTTCGTTTACATGTTTATCAGCAATCAACGCCATGCAGCTGCCGAGGCCGCAGCGCAGATCGCTGCGGAAGAGGCCGCGCGCGCACAGCAGGAAAAAGATCGGCAGGAGTTTGAAGCGCTTGCCAACTCAATCACGTTTCTTGAAGGGATCACGGTCAACGATATCGCAATCGGCGGTATGACAATGGCCGAAGCCAGAGCAGCGCTTGCCGCTGCCGAGGCGAGTATCGTAGCGCGCAAAGAGGTTCAGCTTGTGCATGACAACAAGCTATTTCCGCTCGATCTGTCGAATATGCCGATCTCGCTCAACATCGAAACCGTGCTCAAAGATGCCTATACCCTCGGCAAAACGGGCGATTACACCTCTATGAAAACCGAAGTGGAAGACGTGAAGACCAACGGGCGCGCATTCACCCTGAGCGTAAGTTACGACCTGACTACGCTTCAAACCGGCGTCGCGCAGATCGCCGCGCAGATCGACATCCCCGCACAGGACGCCCAGGTGTCAGGCATCGACGAAAAAACACGCACGCTCAAGATCAAAAACGAGGTGGTCGGCTACGTGGTCGATCAACCCGCGCTGATCACGATGATTTCCGATGCGATTCACAACGGAATCCTCACGCCGATCGATATCCCCATCGTGGAAGTTCAGCCAGCATTGACCGCCGCCACGCTTCAGGGGCAGTTTGTGCTTCGCGCAAGCGCGACGACTGATTTCTCCTCCAGCAACAGCGCGCGTAAATATAACGTGCGCAAGGGTACGGACATGATCAACGGCACTGTGCTCAAGCCCGGCGATGTGTTTTCCACCAACGATTCACTCGGCGTGCGCAGCACAAAAAACGGTTGGAAAATGGCGAACGCCTATGAAAGCGGTGCGATCGTTCCGCAAGCGGGCGGCGGCGTTTGCCAGCTTTCCTCGACGCTCTACAACGCAGTGGTGAAGGGGGATCTGGAGATCGTCTTCCGGCGCAATCACTCAATGCCGGTTGCCTACATAAAAGAGGGGCTGGATGCGACCATCAACTCCGTCGGCAACATCATCGATTTCAAGTTCAAAAACAATACGACTTCGGACATCGTCATCATCGGCTACACCTCGAGCAGCAACAAGCTCACGTTCGAGGTCTGGGGAATCCCCTTTGCCACGACGGAGTATGATGAGATCAAGCTCACGAGTTCCCTCGTCTCCTCTTCGAGCGCGGGCGGCGAACCCGTGGAGCTCGAAGTGCCCGTGGGCACCGAGAAAGCGGATGGTTCGCTGATGGTTGCGGGCGAAACGTATGTTGCCGTAACACCAAGAAAAGGCTATGTTTATCAGAGCTATAAAAACTATTATCTTGCGGGCACGCTCGTGAGAAAAGAGAAATTGGCTGTTTCCTCTTACAAAGCATTCCAGGGTGAAATCTGGAACTGCCCACCGGAGGAAACACCAATGCCGGAGGTCACCCCGGAGTTTTGGGAAGAAAGTCCAATTCTCGAAAATCCATGAGAGAGATCTAGGCTCTCCGTCATTAGTTGGGGTAGAGCTGTAGACTAAGCGCAACAAAGGGAGCTGGGAGCGAGAGCGAACAGCTCCTTTTATGATTGGTGGTGCAGAGAATTCGGATGCGAGGAGCAGAAGCAATCGCTATTGACACACATTAACCGGTTAAGTATAATCAAATCAGCGGGCGAACACTGCTCTGCAAATCATTTTATATGGAGGAAAGAACAATGGGTATTCGTCTAGGTATGCATGCGGACAACTGGCGTGGTCAATCCGGCAACTTTAACGACGCAGTCGCATCGGCAGTCAAGCATGGCTTAAAGTACCTTGAGGCAGGAACAGTCTTCGGCTACTATTTCATTTCATCGCTCGGCTATGATCCCAGTCTTTCAATACTCGATAACCCGTATCCGATCAAGCGCCTGCTTGAAAAGAACGGGCTCCAGCTCTCCATGCTCGATGCCAGCTATCCGATCTTCGGGCCACAGGGCGCTTACTACGGCATCCCCTACTACACGCAGGTCATCCGATATGCCAAAGAGCTCGGCGCGCCAAAGGTGGACAGCATCGACTCCGGCATGGCTCCTGATATGCCGCGAGACGAGATGCTCAAGATTACGATCGGCACGTACACCGAGATTTTAAAATGGGCGCATGACTATAAAACAACGATCTGCATTGAACCACACGGCCCCTACACAGGCGACGGAGAGTTCATGCTCAAGCTGCTCTCTTATTTCGAGGATGAATATCTTCGTGTCAACTTCGACACCGGTAATACCTTCATTCAGGGGCACGATCCGCTCGAATACTACAAGTTTCTGGAGAAATACATCGTCTCCTCGCACATCAAGGATGTTGACCCCGGTCTGGCAGCGGCGGTGCGCGGTGAAGAAACCGGCATCGGCATGTCTGCAGTGCCGATTGGCGGCGGTGTGAACGCGGAGAATATTCGCAATATTCTGAACTATATGAAGTCCCGCAATTTTGACGGAGATATTTCGATCGAATGCGACGGCTCGGAGGAGAACATCCGCAAGAGCGTTGAGTGGATTAAGGGAGTTTTGGCAGAATAGTTCGAACCGATTGACGCACGACAATTTCACGGGACGGCAGCACGATAGATTCGCAGCTGCCGTCTTTCATTTTTTGAAAGATCAGCGAAAGTGCAATCTCGGCAATCTCCTGCGGAGAAACCGGAATCGTCGTGAGCGGCGGATTGATATACTGCGCTTCAGGCACATCGTCGATGCCGATAAAGGAGATGTCTTCCGGAATGCGCAGGCCGCGAGATACGCAAACACTCATCGCGCTGATAGCGAAATTGTCCTGAGAGCAAAAAACGGCGGTTGGGAAACCGTCTTTGAGCATATGCTCCATGGCAAGCGCTGCGCCGGCTTCACAATCCGCTTCGCCGCGAATCCAGTTGGAATTCGGCTGAACGTTTGCCTCTTCTAGCGCACGAATGAATCCGCGCATTGTCTGGTCAAAGAAAAGGGGCATGCACGCCATGCCGATCATCCCGATCCGGCGATGCCCCTGATCCGCCAAAAAGGATGTCGCTTGATACGCGAGTTTTTCAAAATCTAGAATGACGGATACCGCATCCGTCATCTCCAGACCCGGATTGATTACGATGTAGGGAATGCTGCGTTTGTCCAGTTCCGTCCGAATTTCAGGCATCACGCCCTGAAAGGCAATCACGCCGTCGGTGCTGTTGCTTCGCGCAATCTCAAGCAGGCCCTGATCCGCATCGGTATTGTCTGACTGGAACACCGGAACGATGCTGATGCGGCCTCTCACCTGCTCAACCATCTGCGCGATCACATTAAAATAGAACGCTTTGCAGGCGGGAGCCGCTTCGCGCCGAATCACGGCATGAATACTATAATTCCTGCCGTGTGCCAGGTTTCTCGAAAGAAAGTTGGGTCGGTAGCCGTGCTTTTCGATGACTTGTTCGATTTTTTTGCGCGTTTCATCACCAACGCCTTTTTTATCGTTGAGCACATAGCTGACGGATGCCTTCGATACGCCTGCTTCGCGGGCAATATCCCGAATTGTTATCTTATTCATGCGGTCATTATACACTGATTTCAAGCGTTTGTTAACGATTGTCGCATTTTCCCTACATTCGGCTCTGGTTTTCTTTTTTGTTTTTTCGTTTCATTCCTCTGTCTCTGCCCGCTGCGCAGATAAAATGGAGAAGGCACCGCGCGCCCCGTTTTGATTCGCGCTGACTGCCGAACACTCAGTCGTCCAGATCGCGCTCTTCATCATACATCTCCCGCTGGCGCATCATCAACTTAATCTGGTCGGGATCCATCGGCGCTTGCCGCGTGCCCATGCAGGCGCTGCAGGTTGCAAAGCATTCCGGACAGATGCAGCGGCTGCCGAGGCCTTTCTCATCGTGAACCATATATGTGCCGCAGCTTTGGCAGGAACAACGCACAATATCGCCTCCATCCGGTTTGTTTATCATATTTTAACACGTTTTACAGCGCTCTAACCGCCGTTCTGTAAAAAATCGCTGCGCGTTAGTTCTGCGAAAAGCCGATCTTAACATTCCGTTTATGGAAATTCAAAACAGATTGTGCTATAATCTCTGCATTATGAAATCTCGGTTCTCAACAACATTTGCGTCCTATACGCGCCGCCTTCTCGCGACAGCGCTGTTGCTCGCGCTGATGCTCCTCTTCCAGCCGCGAGCTGCGGCCGAAAGCTTCCGCTTTCAGATCGGCGATTGTTCCGACGATGTGTTTCGTGTGGAAATGCGTTTATCCGATCTGGGGTTTCTTCCCGGCGTGGTAAACGGGCGCTGGGATCAAGCGGATGCGGACGCGCTCGCCGCCTTTTCGGAAGCGAACAACGTAACCATCTATGCCGCGGGCAATCTGCTCTTTACCAACGAAGCGTTGCCCGCATCCTCCATCGTCTCCTCTGTGTTTGCAAGCGGCGCGCAGGGTTTGCTCGTGACCTATGGCACGCGGATGCCCTGGGAAGAGGTCTTTACCACGCTCGTCCCCGGGA
>JAUYTF010000260.1 GCA_030695285.1 Eubacteriales bacterium
AGCCAAGTGTTCTAGCCAAGTGTTCTAGCTAAGTGTACCAGTCAAGTGTCCCAGTCAAGTGTTCCAAATAGTGTCAGGAAAGCGCCATGAAAATTTGCAGCAGCGCTTCAGGCGGAAGCGCTTCGGCGCGGGCATCCGCGGGGTAACCCTGTGCGGCGAGTGTAGCGGGTACGCGCTCGTCTTTACCGAGGTTGTTATACAGCGTCTTTCGGCGCATGGAAAACGCCTGTTTTAGAAACGCGAGGAAAGAAGCGCCGCTGGAAACAACCTGTTCATTTCGGGCGAGCCGCACAACCACGCTGTCCACCTCCGGTGGCGGCGTAAAGCAACTACGCGGGGCGTTGACGACGACCTCTGCATCGTAGCAGCAGCCGGTCATCACCGCAACGGGGCCGTAGACGCGGCCCTTTGCCCCTGCGAAGAAGCGATCCGCCGCTTCTTTTTGCACCATCAGCGTCATGCTTTGGGGCAGGAGGGACAAAAGGCGCAGCACGATGGGCGTCGTGGCATAGTAAGGCAGGTTGCCCACCGCGTGCCAGGGGTTATCGCCCATCAGCGCGGGGATGTCCGCATCCAGTACGTCCGCGTGTAGAATTGTGAGCCGCTCGCCATAGCGCTCAGTAAGCAGCGCGCAGAGACGCGCGTCCAGCTCCACGGCGGCGAGGAACGAGGCGCGCTCAATCAGCATCCCCGTCAGCGCACCGGTGCCGGGGCCGATCTCGAGCACGCGCTTATTGACGATTTGCGCTCCGTCCAAAATCGCCTCGATGATGCTCTCATTGCTCAAAAAATTCTGCCCCAGTGCCTTGTTGGGTACAAAACCTGCGGGAAGAGGATTCAGTTTTTGCTGGTTTGTCAACATATTATGTATGATAGCCCGACTTTGCAAAAAAAGAAAGTAAGAAAGTTACAGAATGAATCGATTTGCCTGATTAAGAGAAAAGAAAGCAAGAAAGTAACAGAATTTTTACTGACTTTCTTATTTGGGCAATTCGGAAGGGGTGCTTCACGCATAAGCGCGCGGCGCAGCCGCAAGGAAACCCTCCGTTTTTCTTCTTATGCGAGTTGAACAGTGACATGCGATTGTGCCATAATAGTACCAATAATAAGCCGAAGCATATCATCTCCTATCGCGGGAATTCTCCCATTTGCAGCCTCGGCCAATGTCGGTTCGAAAGGAAAATTTTATCATGTCGAAATACCTTCTTGCGCTCGATCAGGGTACGACCAGTTCACGCGCCATCCTCTTTGATCTCGCGGGAAAAATCATCTCCAGCGCGCAATATGAGTTCCGTCAGATCTACCCCGGCGCGGGCTATGTCGAGCACGACCCTTTTGATATACTAGAGACGCAGAAGCAGGCCGCGGCGGATGTATGTAAGCGCGCCGAGATCCGGCCGGGCGACATCGCCGCCATCGGTGTGACCAATCAGCGCGAGACGACCATCGTCTGGGACAATGCGACGGGGAACCCCGTGTATAACGCAATCGTCTGGCAGTGCCGCCGCACCGCGCCGCTCTGCGAAGAGTTGATTACCGAGGGCTGGAGCGAACATGTGCAACAGACGACGGGCCTGCTCATCGATGCATACTTTTCGGGCACGAAGATTCGATATAGTCTCGACCACATCGAAAACGGGCAGCAGCGCGCGGAAAGCGGCGAGCTGCTCTTTGGCACGGTGGACACGTGGCTCATCTGGAACCTCACCGGCGAACACGTGACGGATTATTCCAACGCCTCGCGCACAATGCTGTTTGATATTCACACGCTTGACTATGACGAGAAACTGCTCGCGCGTCTCAATATCCCGCGCTGCATGCTGCCAAAAGCGCTACCGTCGAGCCATGTTTACGGCGCAGTGCAGCCGCATCTGCTGGGGCTCGAAGCGCTCGGCGGCGTACCGATCGCGGGAGCGGCGGGAGATCAGCAGGCTGCGCTCTTTGGCCAGGCCTGTTTTGAGAGCGGCATGGCAAAATGCACCTACGGTACGGGCGGTTTCCTCATGATGAACACGGGAACCGTGCCCATCACGAGCAAAAACCGCCTGCTAACCACCATCGCCTGGGGCATCAAAGACCGCGTGGAATATGCGCTGGAGGGCAGCATCTTCAACGCGGGTAGCGCGATCAAGTGGCTTCGTGACGACCTGGGCCTCATCACGAGCGCGCGGGAGGTCGATGTGTTGGCGGAGTCTGTGCCGGACGCGGGCGGGGCGTATTTCGTCTCCGCGTTTACGGGGCTTGGCGCGCCGCACTGGGACATGTATGCCCGAGGGGCGATGCTGGGCTTAACCCGTGCAACGACAAAGGCACACTTTGCGCGCGCGGTGCTGGAGGGCATTGCATACCAGATTCGCGACCTCGTCGTGACCATGGAGAAAGATGCGGGCATCACGCTTTGCGAGTTAAAGGTAGACGGCGGTGCTTCCGTTTCCAACATCATGATGCAGATTCAGGCGGATCTGCTAGACGCGCGCGTGAATCGCCCCAAGTGCGTGGAGTCCACAGCGCTGGGAGCTGCCTGCCTTGCGGGGCTTGCCGTCGGTGTATTCAAGAGCACGCAGGATATCACCGATCAGTGGGAGAGTGAGCGTATTTTTACCCCGCAAATCGATGCGCAGGAGCGCGAAAAGCGTCTGATCGGCTGGCGGCGCGCACTCGCGCGCGCGATGGGCTGGGAAGAGAAATAACCCGTAGATTGCGCGCGATTACACGGCTGATTGGTTTGGTTTATGATGCCGGCGAGGCTGTATCTTGGGCCGAAACCTCGCCTGAATACACGATCTGGGATGTTGACTTTTTTCTGTAAAGCCGATAGAATAGTGGATGCTACCGTTGAGGCGCATGGGTAACGCTTGCGTTCTGTGCGGTGGATTTTCGATGCAGAATTCGTTTCCTATCTCTCTGTTATTCGCTGAAACAACCTGCTCGAAAACACCATTGCCGCGCGCCTGCGGCAAGGGGGATGCTTCTTCGCGCGGGTGTAGCTCAGTGGCAGAGCTCCAGCTTCCCAAGCTGGCTATGTGGGTTCGATTCCCATCACCCGCTCCAGCATCCAGATCAGGTGCACAAAACATTTCGCCCGCTGCCGTTACAAATTCCGCATGCGGGTAACAACAGATTTTTTAGGAGGAATGGTTGTAATGGCAAAGGCAAAATTCGAACGCACGAAGCCGCACGTAAACGTCGGCACCATCGGTCACGTTGACCACGGCAAGACGACGCTGACGGCGGCCATCACGATGGCACTGTCGCAGCAGGGCGAAGCCAAGGCGATGCGCTAT
>JAUYTF010000261.1 GCA_030695285.1 Eubacteriales bacterium
TTCGAAATGCTTTTTCATAAACGGCATTTTATCATAATAGAAGGGTGAAGAACAACGGCAGAATGAGAGAGATTTTCGCGTTTTCCCCAGTTTGCATACCCAGAAACAGAGAAATGTGATTTCTTACCCCATATGATTCGAAAAAAACGACATAACTTTCAAAAAAAACATAATATCTACTTGACAACAGGCATGTTCCGAAGTAATATTTAAGTGTACTATAACAGATAGTACACTCATCCTCGCAAAGGAGGCAGTGCGATGTTCCAAATCGACCGGTTCGGACGTACGCCAATCTATGAGCAAATAATCGAACAAACGCAACGGCTGATCGCTTCCGGCATCCTCAAGGAAGGCGACCAGCTTCCTTCCGTGCGCGTTCTCTCACAGGAGCTCTCGGTCAATCCCAACACCCTGCAAAAGGCGTATAGCGAACTTGAGCGGCGCGGCGTTTGTGTCAGCGCGCCCGGAAACGGCAGGTTTGTCACCGCTGATGCGCTCCGCCTCGTGGGAGAAGAACTAAAAGAGCGCCTGCAAGAGATTCGGCGCATCGCGGAAGAACTCTGCGCGGCGGGTATGCCTGTTGAGCGCGTGCTCAAATCGGTCAACGCCGCCTATGGAAAGGAAAATGAGCCATGATAAAGGCGCGCAAACTGACCAAGCGCTTTGGAAAAGTAGAAGCGCTCGTCAATCTCAACTGCAACATTCCACAAGGCTGCATCTATGGGCTTGTCGGCGCTAACGGCGCGGGCAAAAGCACGTTTTTGCGTCTCTGCAACGGCATCTATCAGCCGGACGAAGGCCATATCTCGATCAATGGCGGCGAGGTGTTCGATAACCCTTCCGTCAAAGAACACTGCGTCTTTGTGCCGGACGAGCTCTATTTTTTGCCGCAGAGCAATTTAAACCGCATGTCGCTACTGTATGAATCCATGTATCCGCGGTTTTCAATGGAGCGCTTTTACGAACTCGCCGCAGCGTTTAAGCTCGACCGCGCACAGCAGCTTGGCACGTTTTCCAAGGGTATGCGCAGGCAGGCAGCGACCATTCTCGCGCTGTCAGCCATGACGGATTATGTGTTCTTTGACGAAACGTTTGATGGCTTAGACCCAGTCATGCGAAATCTCGTCAAGGGAATGCTGTACGACGACGTTTTAGAGCGCGGCTGCACCGCTGTGATCACGAGCCACAGCCTGCGTGAACTGGAAGATACCTGCGATCAACTCGCGCTGCTGTATCAGGGTGGCATCGTTTTTGAAAGCGATGTGCAAAACCTGAAAACCTCGCTCTTTAAGATGCAGGTTGCTTTTGCGGAGGATTATGACCGCGCGCGTTTTTCCGGCATGGAGATCCTTTCCTTTGTCAAACAAGGGAGCGTGGCAAACATGATCATCCGCGGGGACTGCGCGCGGGCAAAAACCGAAATCGGCGCACAAAGCCCACTGATTCTTGAAATCCTTCCGCTGACGTTGGAGGAAGTGTTCCTTTATGAAATGGAGGCGCTGGGCTACTCGTTTCAAGCGCCTGCCCTGAAAGGAGGCGAACGCGTATGAAACCGTATCTGGAATCTGTTCGCAGGTTGACGCGCGTAGGTCTGATTCTCTTTGCGCTGAGCCTGGTGGCAAGCGCGATTGTTTCGATTCAATATTGCACGGCGCTGTATTACGGCAATGTGCCAAGCATGACGCGTATGTTCTCTCCGCTGATCGCTTTCATCTATGCTGGCGGCATCGTGCTTGCGATGGACGGTTTTTCCTTCCTCAACAAGCGTTCGGACAGTGACTTTTACCACAGCCTGCCGGTCTCGCGCAAAAAGCTTTTCTGGGCGATCTCGCTTGCGGCGCTAACCTGGATTGCCGCGACGGTGCTGGGCAGCGTGCTACTCACCGTCATCGTCTTTACGCTGACGAAAACGCCGTTTGTGCAGATGTATGCGCTCGTTGCAGTGCCGTTTTTCACGATCGGGGCGATGATGGTCTTTGCAGCTTGCGCAATCGCCATGAGCCTCACAGGCACCACGATTACGGGGCTGGGCTTAACGGTGCTGGTATGTGGCCTACTCCGGTTCATGCAGTTTTCCGTTGCGCGCGGCATCGTTGCAAACACGCAGATCATCGCTTGGTTGGATCTGCCGTGGTATCTCACTCCGGTGACGAATATCGCCACTGGGCAGATTGCGCAGCTTTTGCGCCCCATGCTGCGGCAGACGCTTTACTCGCCGGTCAAGATGCTCTACTCTGCTGTGGTTGCAGTGGCGCAGCTCCTTCTAGCGTGCGTGTTGTTCGCGCGAAGGCACTCTGAACTTGCAGAGCGCGGTGCGAAGAATCCAGCGATTCAAACTGCGTTTGCCTGCTCTGCCGTGATACCGGTTGTGATGCTGTTTGCCTCCGGCATTATCACGCAGCGCCATGTGAGTATTCCGATCGTGATCGGGGTTGCAGTTGGTATCTACCTGATCTACCAGATCGTTGTGCTGCGAACCGCCAAGAAGGTACTGTTTTCGCTTCCGTGGCTGCTCATTCCGCTGTCGGTCGGCATTGCGGGATATTTCGGCACCATCGGTGCTGCCAATGTCATGCAAAACGACTTGCCCAATATGCAGGATGTCGCATACGTTCAGTTTGGCGGCGAGAGCCGAGGATCTGAGGCGATCTCCTATCAGCAATATATGGTATCTAAAGTACGCTTCACCGAAGCGGAAGTTCGGCAATACGCGGTCGAGACGCTCAGGGACAATGTCGCCACCATCCAGCGCTCTGGATATATCAACTACCCTTACGACGAGCAGTCCGGCTATATGCTCACCACACAGCCTGTGACGTTCGTGCTCAACAACGGCAGGAGGATCAGCCGCGTGCTGACCTTCTTCAATCAGATCACGCTCTTGAGCTATTGTGAGCAGAACAGCGATTTTTACGAAGCAATTCGCGCTCTGCCGCCGCAGGATGCCGTGTGTTATCTGCAGGGAGACGATCTGTTTAATGGCGGATTCCTCGAAAACAATCGAATACTCAGCGCGTTTCATGAAGAACTGCCAACCACAGCGTTTCCTGCCAGCGATTCCTACCGCTATTATGACCCGTTCATGCAGTATAATGTGGACGATGAGCAGCATTTTGGCTCGCTTACCGTTGCGGGTTATGTCGGCATGACGCGGTTCTGGGACTATTACAACATTCGCGTTGCTATGCCAAAGACGGCGTCTGCATGGATGCGTTATCACAACAACCGCAGCAAGGGCGAATATCTCGAACTCATGCAGCAGATGATGGAGAAATCCGCGAAACTTGTCGACAGCAAGGACTATTTCAGCATCAGCATGATGGTCTACAACATACCAATGTCTGATGGAACCAAGCAGGCAATTTCGTTCTATTTTGACCGTTCGTCATACGAAGCCGCGGCTGAGATGAATGATCAGCTCCAGCCGATCATAAACGAGCTCGCCGCCATCATGCAAAGAAGTAAGCCCACAACCAACCCGAACGACCTCTGTGTATTTACCAATTGGAGCGGGCGAATGCATAAAGAAGACGGCGCCTTCTACGGCGAAGAGATCCTCATGCAACAGGTGCCCACGAATGGAAATGGCATGTTTGTTTCGGGCGGCAGCATCTATTACGTCAGCGACGGCAGCGTGATCTACGGTGGATTGAGCGGCGCGATTACCGCCTACAATCCCTGCTACCGCACATTCTCCGCGACGGATCAGGCGCGCGTGATCGAGATTTTGCGGCAGTGGAAAGCGGTGCAGGATGAATACAACTACACCGTCTATGGCAGCAAACAGGAAAACGGGCCATCGATTGGCGACGCATCTGTCGCAACAAAGCCGACTCCTGCGCCTGCGGGATAATCGGGCAACCGAGCGTAACGCCGCCGCGATCAAAATCGCGGCGGCGTTTTTGCGCGCAGCGCATATGCTGTGGTATAATCAAATCTGTCGCAAAAATGAAAACGGAAAGCGAGAAAGGTACGCCGTGGAACAAAAGCGCAGATGCTTCTGGGTCAAAGAGGACAGCGCGCTCTACTGCGCTTATCACGATGAGGAGTGGGGCACGCCCATTCGGGACGATCAAACGATGTACCCCCTCTTTTTACTGGAGCTGTTTCAGGCGGGGCTTTCCTGGATCACGCTGCTTAAAAAACGGGAAGCGTTCTACGCAGCGTTTGACGGCTTTAATGTGGAGAAAATCGCTGCGTACGGCGAAGAGAAGATCGCCTCCCTGATGCAGGACGCGGGTATCATTCGCAGCCGGGGAAAGATCGCGGCCGCAATCGACAACGCGAAGATTGTGCTGGCACTCAAGCGGGAATTCGGTTCCTTTTGCAACTATCTCTGGAGTTTTTCCGGCGGGAAAGTGGTGCTCAGCCCCCTTGATCAACCCCGCACAACCAGCCCGCTCTCCGACCGCATGGCGGCGGATATGAAGCGGCGCGGCATGCGGTACGCCGGTTCGGTTACGATCCACTCCTTTTTGCAGGCAGCGGGAATCGTCAACGAACACGAAACCGGCTGTTTTCGCAATGACGAGCTGATGAGGGAAAACGGTGAAGGGCAGACCATGCGCGAATAGAGCGGGCGAAGCACACCCAGATAATCATATGAGGAGACGTAGACTTTGGAAGAAATCGTTTGGACAGACGCGCACATCCGCTGGATGAGCGACGCTTCGAAAAAAAGCAAATTTTATTATTGGATCGCCGAGCGCATCTCGGCCTACCTGCCGCCTTCGGCAAGAGTATTCAACGCAGGTGGGGGCGTGGGCGATCTCGCCATCTGGCTGTCATATCACGTCGAGCAGGTGACTGTGATCGAAAACGACCCAAAGGCGGTCGCCGCGTTTCGCGCGCGCTGCCCGCACAACGTGGTCGCGATTCTGGGCGACGTACTCACCTATTCGCCAGACAAGCTCTACGACGCGCTGGTGCTCTACGACATCGGCGGGGCGGAGCAGGTGCTCCCCGTCGTGCGGGAGCTTTCGCGCGCAAAGACGTTTGTGTTGCTCAGCCGCGAAACGGCAGAAGGCGAGGCGGCGATTCGGCAGCTGACCGAAACACTCAAGGGCGCGGGGATTCCGTTTACCTA
>JAUYTF010000262.1 GCA_030695285.1 Eubacteriales bacterium
CTGCTGGACAGTTGTTGACGCGGGCGAGTTGCTAGCCTCTACTACCTCTTCTCCCCTTGCCTCGGCGAGGATCGCGTCCAGCTCCTCCTGCGAAATCTGCTGAATCGTGTAGCCGTTCCTTTCCGTTTCGCCGTTGGGCGCCCACTCGTCGGCATAGGCGGCGGTGTAGTAAAGGGTGGGATAGGGAAAGATTTCACCGTTTGTATCGTAAAAGTATGTGATAAAACTCTTGCCGTCCGGTGTTTTTCCATCTTCGTCAACCAGCGTACTGCCGATGGAAGTCGGCTTACCTTTTGTGAAAACGAGTTTTCTCACATTCTCGCAATTAGCGAATGCGCCATCTTCAATGGTTAACTGATCTGAGTTAAAAATGAGGGTGTTAAGTCTCTCACACAGCATAAATGCTAGATTTTCAATCTTTTTCAGCGTCGATGGGAACTCAACGATTTGAAATAGATCGCACCCCCAGAAGCTGTTGCCGTGCACAATCTCGATCTTTGTATTATATATCGACGGCGTTTCAAGGTTGATACATGCTGCAAATGCCGCAATACCTATACTATTTATTTCGGCTCCAAAATTTATATATGTTAATTTTGTGCAATGATCAAATGCGCCCACTCCGATTGATGTTATTTCCATTGGCAAGGTGATGCCCACTAGACTATCGCATCCGTAAAAAGAAGATTCACCAATACTGATAACACGATCAGGTATCGTAATTTGCCTTAAAGCTCTACAATCACTAAATGCATACATTCCAACATGCTCAATGTAAGTTGGAAGGTCATCGATTACCGACCGTGTTTTGTTCTGGTTCACATTTACTGCGCCAAAAAGGGTATTTGTCTTCTTGTTTACAATCCACCCACCATCAATGATGAATGATTCATTTCCCTCTTCAACCGAAGTAATGGTCGGATTATAGTCACCGATAAAATAGTCGATTATGATATCGGTGACGTCTTTGCCGATGACAACGCGATCCACATCTGCAGCGGTGTGCTTATGCTGAGGATCTCCTCGCATATCAAATTCATGATAGAGAAAGTTGATGAGCCCGTTATTGGTTACAATCTTCAGCTCGCCATCCTGATAAATCCACCCGTCACCTGTTTCATAGTCGCTTTCGGCAAGGGACAGTGAGGGCGCGCCTAACAGCAGCAGGACGAGCAATGTCAGGATCGTACTTTTCAGCAGCTTCACAGTTTATCCTCGCTTGACGATGGTACGTTGGATTTTGTGATACGTACCGTAATGCTTTCATTATACCGAACAAACGTTTCAACCACACGTGACAATATTGTAAAGAAAACGGAGCCGGGT
>JAUYTF010000269.1 GCA_030695285.1 Eubacteriales bacterium
GCGGAAGGTGTCTTGATGTTGAGATTGTAAATCTGCCGCTCAGCGATACCGCGCTCCTTCGAAGAATCGACAAACCCGAACTTCGTCATGCGATCCAGGCTCGCCATGACGATATTGCTCTGCACAGAGAAGCGCAGCACAAGCCCCTGCAGCTTTCTGTCTTCCGGCAAAAGACCGATCCCGAGTTTTTTTGCGTCCGCCGGTTTCTTTATTTTTACGGGCTTACCGTTGATGAGCACCTGATGCCCTTTCGCCTTGTCCGCGCCGCAGATGGCGCGCACAATCTCCGTGCGCCCTGCGCCGACCAGGCCGACAAAGCCCAGTATTTCGCCTTTTCTCAGTTCGAACGAGATATCGTGCAGCTTTTTCGTGTTGATGGAGCGTACCTCCATCAGCGTCTCACCGGCACAGCGCGGGCGCACGGGGAACTCATGCTCTATCGAGCGTCCAACCATCTTTGTGATCATTTCCGCGCGGGTGAGTTCGCCTACCGGCTTTGTATCGATCATATGCCCGTCCCGCATGACGGTGACGATATCGCAAAGCTCAAAGATTTCGTCCAGTTTGTGGCTGATGTAGATGATGGAGACACCGCGCGCTTTCAGATCGTGAATGATCAAGAAAAGCTGCTTGAGCTCGTCGCTCGTGAGCGAGCTGCTCGGTTCATCCATGATGATGAGCTTGCTCTGAAACGAGAGCGCTTTGGTGATCTCAACCATCTGTTTTTCCGCTGCGGAGAGATCCCCCACCAAGGTATGCGTGTCTATTGTGCAGCCGATGCTGTCCAATAGCTTTCGCGCCTCGGCGTGCGTGCCGCGCATGCCGTGCATCTTAGAAAAGCGTCCAAGAAAAATATTCTCGCCCACGCTCATGGTATTTACCAGATTGAATTCCTGATAGATAATGCTCAAACCCCGATTGAGTGACTCAATCGGCGTTGTGTGTTCAATCGTCTCTCCGTCAAATACGATCGTGCCGGTTTCCTTTGTGTATACGCCGGAAAGGATTTTCATGAGCGTGGATTTCCCCGCGCCGTTTTCTCCGACGATTCCGTGTACAATTCCGCGTGCAACATCAACCGAGACATTGTCCAGCGCCTTCACGCCCGGAAACGACTTGCTCACGTCTCTAATGGAAAGGATGATTTCCGAATCCTTCTTTTCCACCCGTCTTTTCCCCTTTCAATGGTTTCCTGTCAAATCACCGCCGTAAAATTTCTTCCGCCGGAAGAACCGTCTGAGCAGCGATATTTGCATTGACTCCCCCGCCTGCGCGGCGCCGCCCTCCGGTTTGGAAGGGCGCGGCTGTGCATGCGGTGTGTTTGCTCGCGGACAGCAGCGGAAGGCCGCCCGGCTACTTCAAAGAGCCGGGCGAGCCCGCCTTGCGTCAATGTTGGCTCAAGTTTACCATTCCGGATACGGGAGCACTTCCACGTTGTCCTTGGTGACCACGTCGAGCGGAATGAAGTTGACAATTTCAAACGCCTGTCCGGTCAGTTTCGCCTGTGCGCACTTGAGG
>JAUYTF010000277.1 GCA_030695285.1 Eubacteriales bacterium
ATCCTTTTGCCAAACGGCGCGGTGCAACTCCAGTTGCGAAAACGAGTTGAACACGATGTGGTCGCAAATCGTGACCAACTCGCGCATCTCCTCAGCCGTATACGCGGGCGAAAACACGTGGTTCTCGCCGCCCATCGCCTCTTTTGCCAGCCGTGCATTTGATTGTTTGCCGTCTTCTGGTGTCGAGTATTGTTTTTCAATCATTTCTTCGTGTGCAAGGCGCGCTTCATATAGCCCGCTCGCGCACGCGCCGGAAAGATACTCAGCAATCAGCGGATACACGCGGTGCATCGAAAACGCCTTTTGCGCAAGCAACACCTTCGCGCCCGTGCGCTTCTGCACGCCCGCAAGAATCTCTAAGTTTTGCCGCAGCGCCGCTTCGCTCACAAGAAAGCATGGCGTTGGCAGTTCGTGTCGTTTCACTTGTCGTTACTCCACCGTCTCAGGATTTTCCACGACCACCCACGGCAAGCCCCATTGATTGAGCATGTCCATGTAGGGATCGGGATCAAACTCGTCCGTCGTAAACACGCCGGGCTTGCGCCATGCGCCGTCAAGCACGAGCGCGGTGCCGATCATTGCGGGCACGCCGGTGGTATAGCTGATCGCCTGGCTGCCAAGCTCGCGATAACATGCCTCGTGATCGCAGACGTTATAGATGAAGATCGTCTTTGGCTTGCCGTCTTTTTCGCCAGAGATCACGCAGCCGATGTTCGTCTTGCCCTTGGTGCGCGAGCCCAGCGAAGCAGGATCGGGCAGCAGCGCCTTGAGGAACTGAATCGGCACAATCTTGGTCCCCTGAAAGTCAATCGGCGTCGTGGAGAGCATGCCGACGTTTTCGAGGCACTTCATGTGGGTGATATAACTCTGCCCGAACGTCATGAAGAAACGAATGCGTTTGATTTCGGGGTAGTGCTTACCCAGTGCCTCGATTTCCTCGTGATGCAGCAGGTACATATCTTTTTGCCCAATTTCGGGGAAATCGTAGCCGCGCTTGATGCTCATCGCCGGAATTTCGACCCACTTGCCGTCTTCCCAGTAGCTGCCGGGAGCTGCGACTTCGCGGAGGTTGATCTCCGGGTTGAAGTTTGTAGCAAAGGCATAGCCGTGGTCGCCGCCGTTGCAGTCGAGAATATCCACGGTGTCGATGTTATCAAAATAGTGTTTTTTCGCGTAGGAAACAAACACGCTGGTGACCCCAGGGTCAAAGCCGGTGCCGAGCAGCGCGGTTAAGCCCGCTTTTTCAAACTTCTCGGCATACGCCCATTGCCAGCTGTAGTCAAACAAGGCGGAGAAGCCCTCTTCCTCGACGCGCTTGTCGTAGATTTTGCGCCATGCGGGGTCTTCGGTATTCTCCGGCTCAAAGTTTGCGGTGTCGATGTAGTGCACGCCGCAGCTCAGGCAAGCTTCCATAATGGTCAAGTCCTGATACGGCAGGGCGACGTTGAGCACCGCGTACGGCTGCACGCGGCGGATGAGCGCCACCACTTCCTCCATGCTGTCCGCGTCCACTTTGGCGGTGGAAAGCACGGTTTTCGTCTTGCCTTTGAGGGATTCCACCAGCGCGTCGCATTTTTCAATTGTGCGGCTCGCGAGCACGAGCTCAGGGAACATATCACTGTTCTGGCAGCATTTCTGAATGGCGACAGAAGCGACGCCCCCGCAGCCGATGACAAGCAGTTTCCGGTTCATGAATTTTCTTCCTCCTCTAATAAGTCTTCTACATATCTTGGCAGCATGAACGCGCCAACGTGCAGGTTTGCGGTATAGTACCAGGTTTTGATGCCCCGCTCTTCCCAGCGCTTTTTGTCGAAGTGCTCCAGCGGGTGATATTTCTTGGACGCGAACCCGAAGAGCCAGTAGCCCGCGGGACACGTCGGAATATGTGCCTGATACACGCGGCTGATGGGAAAACTTCGGTACGCTTTTTTGTGCATGGCACGGCAGGGGTCTTCGTCCTCGTCAAAAAACGGGCTGCCGTGCTGATAGACCATGATGCCGTCGTCGTGCAGCGCCTTAAAGCAGCTGCCGTAAAACTCCTTTGTAAAAAGCCCGGCCGTGTGGCCCAGCGGGTCGGTTGCGTCGTTGATGATCAGGTCATATTCGTCCTGACGGGAGCGCAGAAAGCGAAG
>JAUYTF010000278.1 GCA_030695285.1 Eubacteriales bacterium
TCAGACGACACAACGAATCGAATACACGAGGATCAAATCACCATGAACAGAATGCTTCCCCTTTTGATGGCGGTCGTGATGCTGCTGCCTGTGTCCGCTCAGATCAGCAACGACCCGCCGGACGTGGAGATCGTCGCTCCATATTACATCGTCACGGATGCGGACGATCCCTCCATCGTCTTTTACGAGCGGGATCCGGACGAGCGCTGGATCCCCGCCAGCACGATGAAGATCATGACCTGTATTATCGCGCTTGAGCACGTGAAAGACTACGACGAGCCCGTTGTCGTGACAAAACAGGCGGCGAACATGAAAGAGACCAACTCGCTGATGGAGCTGTACGCAGGCGAGACGATGTCGGTCGAGCAGCTGCTGTACGGACTGATGCTCGTCTCCGGCAACGACGCGGCGCTCATGTTGGCAACCCATGTCGCGGGCAGCGTAGCGGCGTTCTGCGATCTGTCAAACGCCAAAGCAGCGGAGCTTGGCATGGTGAACTCGCATTTTCTCAACGCGAGCGGCGCATATCGCAGCGGCCAATACTCGAGTGCGCGGGATATGGCGCTCTTAACCGCATATGCGCTCAAGAATGATAAGTTTCGGGAGATCATCTCCACGGTGACGTATACCATCGAGCCAAACGACGTGCGCAAAAAAACAGACGTGCTGAAAAACACCAATCGTCTGATCTCTGACGACCCGGAAACCGGGGCGGCCTATAGTGAGCTTTGCATCGGCGGCAAAACGGGTAGCACGCTCAACGGCGGCAAATGCCTGGTTGCGGCGGCGGAGCTGGACGGCGCGCGGGTGATCGTTGTGCTCATCGGTGCCGACGACCTGAACAGCTATGATGTCAACCGCCGCATGCCCAAGGTGTTTGCAAACGCGAAATTCCTGCTGGAATACACGCTGGAAACCGACTATACACCGGTAACGCCCGATTCACTGGGGTTTGTTTACTCCATCGAAGCAACGCCGGGCGCCGGCGCCGCGCCGTTTCCGGTATCCGCGCGGTTCGACGAGAGCGCCGTGCGCCGCCTGCCAAACGAGATGGCAAAAGCGCTGGCCGCGGATATCACGCAGATGGAGGTCACGACCGGGCTTAACGACGCGCTTGCCGGCGCAAAAGCAGGAGATGTCGTGGGCACCATCTCCTGCGCATATCAAGGACGCGCGCTCTTTTCCGGCGAACTCGTGGCGGACACAGACGCTGTTACAACCCCGATGCCCACTATCGCTTTTCCCGTGAGCACGCCGGAGCCCACGCCCGACAGCGATACTGGCAATCCATTTGCCAACGCGACGCTCGGCGTATACATCTTTGGCGGCCTGAGCGTGCTGCTGACCCTCAGCCTGATCGCGCTGATCGTGCTGATGATCAGGAAGCGCAGATAGGGACTGCCATTTCTGGACAGCCCCTCAGTGTTGCGCGCTTATTCTTATTCATATTATTGGCATTACAGGAGCTTTGTTGGGTTCAACCGTCATCCGCAAGAAAAGAGAGTCGTCTTTTCTTGCGGTTTTTCTACGCTAGCGAATGAAGTTCGTCATCACCCTTTGCGCGTTCTCCGGCAGCGGCACCGTCTCTTTCCCCGCTTCGATGAGCTTTAACAGCCACGCCATGCAGGCAGCGTTTTTCACGAGCGTCTGCATGCCTTCGCTATCACCCTCGACCTCGCCCTTGTCCCGCCCGTAAGCAATTGTCCAATACTGTGACGGGGGAATGACGGTCTGTGAAAGATTGAGGTAGTTGTTGAGCTGGTGAACGACATCCACCCCGCCCGCGCGCCGCACCACTGCGCAACTCGTTGAAACCTTCAGGCGAAAATAGCTCGAGCTCGTGTAAAACACGCGGTCTAAGAAAGACTTCATCGTGCCCGGAATCCCCGCATAATACGTCGGGCAACCGAGGATGAACCCGTCGCAATCACGCAGCTTCTGGGCAATCTCGTTCACGCAGTCGTCCGAAAACACGCAGCGGTTGCCCTCGGACGTTTTGCAATGCCCGCATGCAACGCACCCGCGGATGCTCAGCTTGCCGATCTGGATCGTCTCGGTTTCAATGCCCTGACGCTCCAGCTCGTCGGTCATCGCCTGCAGTGCCATGGTCGTGTTGCCGTTGACGCGCGGGCTGCCGTTGATTGCGATCACTTTCATATGCGCCGCTCCCTTTCTCCTGTCGTTTGGGTGAACAAATCCATCTCAGTCCAGCGGAAACGGCGAGAGCGCGTCTCCTTTGACCATGTATGCCGCGCGCGCAAGCCGCGCAAGCGGGCTGTCGCTCCTGCTATCGGAATAAAAGCTGTCGATCTGCACTTCGGGATACGCTTCCCGCATGCGGCGCACCTTCTCCTCACCGTGGCAATTCTGACCCTCGTACACGCCGGCTTCGGCCTCCACGCGCGAGGCGATCAGGCGAAGGTTGAGCCTTTGCATGAGCGGCTCTAGCAAAAACTCCGGCGAAGCGGAGATGATCAAATCATCCTCCTGCTTCTGTGCAAAATACCAGTCCTTCAGATGCTTATCGTGCGTGAGCCAGAAACGCTCTACCTCTTCGCGCACGTCCGGCACATGCCTTAGATAGCGGTAGAAGCGCTGCTTGACGCGCGTCTTGTCCGCAAGACCCAGTAGCATGAGAAGAAACCAGGGTATAGCAGCGAGCGCGCTCAGGGTCGCACGCGGATATTTCGCCGTGCAGTGGCGAAAGAAATCTACGCTGCAATCCCCGTGATAGATCGTTTTGTCAAAATCGTAAACATTGATCAGCAATTGTTTCCCTTTCCCGGACTGCCGCTAAACGGCACCGGCACAAGACTCTTTCTTCGTTGCGTGGATCAGCAAGTGCTTCCATCTCCCAAACTGCCGCTAAACGGCACCGGCAGCTCATTATTTATATCGGCTCTCCCTCAACGGCTTTCGCAAACACCGCTTTTGCCCGGGTCGTTTAGCACCAGCTCGGGCACCTGTTTCGGGTCTCCCGTGATGCAGGTGGCTCCCGCCGCGAGAATCTCCTCCACTGAGCGGAACCCCCAGTTGACGGAGACGCAGCGCATGCCCGCGTTGTGGGCAAAGTGCACATCCACATCCGAATCCCCGACGTACACGGACTCCTCCGGCGTGACCTTGAAAAAATCCATGATGAAGCGCAGCACGTCCGGCGCGGGCTTGATGGCGAATTTATCCATCCGCCCGAGCACCAGCGAGAACATATCCTTGGGATACAGCGTCCCTGCTACCTTGACCGTGTCCGCATGCGGTTTGTTGGACGCGATGGCGACCGTGACCCCCGTGGCCTTGATGCGCTCTACCGCCTCAATCATGCCGTCGTAAGCATGCGAGCGGTCGAGGTTGTGTTCTTTATAGTGCGCCGTATACAACTCCAGCACCTGATCCGCCTGGTCTTTATGCTCCGGCGGCACCGCGTGTTCACACATAAAATTGACGCTGTGGCCGACGATGGCTGCCACGCGCGACTCAGGCAACGCGGGAAAGTCGCATGCCGTGAGCGCAAAATTGAGGCTGTCTGTGATGTCGTGCAGTGTGTTGACGAGCGTTCCGTCAAGGTCGAATACGCAGAGTTTTACCATGATTGTTGCCGTTATCCTTCTTGTTCGTTACGAACCTGTTCTTTCATGAATCCGTTAAAATAATAGTCGCGCCAAATGCGCAAGAACCCGCTAGAGTCCCATCAGTATGCCGAACTGCCCCAGAATCACCAACAACGTGCCAAAGACCGAAGCGCCGGGCTGCTTTTCCTTCTGAAACATGCGCGCAAAGAGCATCACAAAAGCGCTGGTGAGCACGCCGACGGGCGCAAGATAGCTCATATCTCCGCGCAAGGACGCAAAATGCGTCGCAACGAAGCTGCCCGCGAGAAACACCGCCGCAAAAAGAATGCCAATCCATGCGCGGGGCGAAAAATCTCCCAGCGTCCACTGCTTCTTGCGCACAAAAACGAAGATCCACAGCAGAGCCGCCGCAAACGACGCGCGCCAGAACTCAAACACCGCCGCGTCGAACGACTCGCCGATAAACCCGCGCCGCACAAGCTGCGACCCCGTGGCGGCAAATACCGCAATCAGCGCATAGATAAACCAGAGCTGACTTTGCAGCTGCGGTGTGCTGCTTTCGATAAACACGATGCCGAGCAGAATCAGCACCATGCAGCAGATTTTCCATAAACCCATCGGAGCGCCAAAGAGAAAGTGCGATGCCAGCAGCGTAAGCAGCGAGGAGAGCAGGTAGACCGGCATCACCTTGCTCACTTTTCCGCCTGTAAGCGCGGTAAACAGGCTGAGCCACGCGAGCGCGGAGAGCAGGCCGCAGACCCCGATCCAGACGAGCTGCATGCTATTAACCGCGAGTGCGCGCGAAATGCCGCCAGTAAAATGCAGCTGTGCAATGCAGCAAAACACCAGCAGCAGCGCAAACACCGCAGACGCAGCGGAAGGATCCGCCCGCCTTGCCGCGCAGCGCATCCAGCTTGGCACGCCGCCGAGCAGGATTGTGCTCGCCAGCGCAAGCGCACCCCAGATGAGCAAATTGCGGATCGCCAGAGGGTCTAAACTCATACGCCGCCTCCTGTCCTTTTCGCAAGGTATTGTATCATACCTGGCACTTTGCTACAACCGTTTGTCCCGCGCTTCCGGCGCGGCAGATGCGGCAGGAGCGCCCGTTTTCGTTTTACCGCGCGGCGCGCGTATGGTATACTAAGAGATAATTCCTTCTATTGAGTTGTGCTTTGGCAAACGCAGAGAACACTTTTATTTACCGTCAGGAGGCAGCGATTATGTGCGACACGCTTGGCGTTCTTCAAGGCTCCTATGCGCTCTTTGGCAAAAACAGCGACCGAAGCCCCAACGAGGCACAGATCACCGAGCTCTACCCCGCGCGCATCTATGACGGCGGCGAGGTCGCCTGCACCTACCGGCTCATCCCGCAAGCAAGGGAGACGCTTGGCGTGCTACTCTCGCGGCCTGTCTGGATGTGGGGCGCGGAGATCGGCGTCAACGAGGCGGGCGTCGCCATCGGCAACGAGGCGGTGTTTACCAAGGGGAAATACGGCGCGCCGTCTCTCACGGGCATGGATTTGCTGCGTTTAGCGCTAGAACGCGCACAGAGCGCTCAGCGCGCGGTCAACGTGATCATCGAACTATTGGAAACCTATGGCCAGGGCGGCAACTGCGGCTTTGACCACACGTTTTATTATGACAACTCGTTTCTCATCACGGACAAGGACAAGCTCTTCGTGCTCGAAACCTGCCGTAAAAACTGGGTGGTGAAATCTTATCCGCGCGCTTCGATCAGCAACCGCCTGAGCATTGGTGCAGACGGGGAGCGTTACGGCGGCGGGATTTGCGACTTTGCCAAGACGTATTCCGACCCGCTCTACTCCTATTTTTCCGGCAGTCGTCAGCGAAAGGCCGCGAGCGCTTGCTCCCTGCTCACGGCAAGCACAGAGGCAGACCTGATGCGCGCACTCAGAGGCCACGACGCGACCGTTGCAAACCCGTTTGCGCAAGGTTCGGTCTCAAGCTGCTGCATGCACTACGGCGGCATGGTAGGCGACCACACGACCGCGAGCATGGTCATCCACCTCGACGTCGGTGCGCCTACCGTGTTTCTCACGGGCACTTCCACCCCGTGCGTCTCGCTCTATAAGCCATATCGCTTCGGCAACCCCGCGCGCTTGCCCGTCACCACGCCGGGCGACGAGGCGGGCGCGCGCTATTGGAGAGAAGCGGAAGCGTTCCGCCGCGCACTCATCGGCAAGATCGTCCCCGCAGAGTTTTATGCCGAGCGGGACACGCTGGAGACGAGCTGGATGGCGGATGTATCCGGCAATGCACAAGCGATGGATGAGTTGCTTACCCGCGCAATCGACGAGGAAGCCGCGTTTTACGCGAAGTATGACCCGTCGGCGTTTGAGAAAGCCCCCGTGAAAAAAGCCTTTGTGAAGAACTGGGCAAAAAAGAATGCGGCATTCTCATCGGGTTCCGCCACACAACCCAAAAAGAAGGAGCAAGAGAGTAAAGAATGACAACTGACCCGAGACAACGGCTGGAAGCGGGCGTTCGCCATCTGGTGGACGAGCGGAAAATCATCAGCGGCATCGCGGTGTCCTATGGCGATCTCACGCGCGGCGAGGCATTTTGCCGCGGCAATCTGCGCGAGGTGCGCCTCGAAAACAGCGCTTTCGTGCCAGATGCCGCACCGCTCTTGACGGATTCGATCTTTGATCTCGCCTCCGTGACAAAACTCTTTACCTGCATCGCGGTCTTGCAGCTCGTCGAGCGCGGCAAGCTCCGACTGAGCCAAGCCGTCGGCAGCATAGATAAGCGATTTGCTCACATTGCGGATGTTTCGATCGAAGATCTGCTGTGTTTTCGCACCCAGCTACAAACCACGGCGCGCATGGACGCGGCAGCTTCTGCAAAAGAGGCGGAGGCGCTGCTGTTCGATCTTCGCGTCGGCCCGCCGCCAGTGCGGAAATACTACACCGACATGGGCTCTATGGTGCTCAAGTACATCGTCGAGTCCGTGTCCGACACGCTATTTTGGGAGTTTTTGCGTGAGAACACCATTGTTCCGCTCGATATGACGCGTACGTTTGCAAAAGTGCCCGCGTCTCTTATCTCTCAAACCGTGGACTGCAACTATGAGCGGCGGATCGTGAACGGCGCTTACTCGCTGGACACCGCATGCCCGCCCGGCACGGTGCACGACCCCAAGGCAAGGCTGCTCAACGCCGAACGCGCCGCCCCCTGCGGGCACGCGGGGCTATTCGCAAGTCTCGACGACATGACAAAGCTCGCGCGAGGCCTGCTCGGCGGTGCGCTGCTCAGCCGAAAAATGCTGCTCGAAATCGGCGTCAACCGCACGGGCGGCAAACTGCCGGATGGTTCCGATTCGCAGTATATGGGCTATCTTTGCTACTCCAAGCAGCCGGAGCAAACCTTCAGCGAAGTGCCCGCGTATTTTGGAACGCGCACCATCGCGCTCAACGGCTTTACGGGCAACCACTTTTCGGTCGATCCCGAGAAGAACCAGTTTATGATCTTGCTCGCCAACCGCATCCACAACCGCGCAACGACGGTGACCGGGCGCGCAAACCCAGAGGACAAGACCGAAACCATACTCTGGGATGACGGAAAGCGCTATATCGTCTCGCAGAATTTCGTCTACACAAAAGATAAATACTTAAAAAATCATATCGGGGATATTCTGGCGGGATATTGAAAGCGTTATTCAAAACTTTCTATAAAGCTTGATATGTTTCCGACAATCAAAAAAACCGACGCTTTGATACAAACGCGCCGGCTTTTTTGCGATGCGGGGGGTTACTCTTCAAATGCGTTGCGCGCTGCTGTGAGCCGCCGGGAGGCGCGCCGCTCAAACAGTAGATTGAGCGCGAGTCCTGTGGCAACCAGCGTCCCGCCGATAATATTCGCGGTGGAGAGAGCGCCGTCCATCAGCGCGTCGATCAGCACACCCGTAAACACCTGACCCACAAACATCAAGAGCGTGATATACAGCTGCGGAATCTTCACCACGACGACGTTGCTCAGCCATACGGTGGCAACTCCGATCGCGCCGCCAAGATACGTCCACCAGTTTGGCGCGAGCACAAACCCCAGCCAAATCGGTTCATGCGTGGCAAACAGAAAGAATATAGGCAGTGCGGTGAGTAGCCCGCAGAAATAATTGAAAAACGTACTGATATACATGCTGGTCTCGTCCGCCAACCTGGAGTTGTAGGAGCGCGAAATCACGAGAAGCACGCCGGAGCCAAACACCGCAAGCACCGGCCAGAGGACGAATCCGCCGCCCATCATCCAGCCAATACCGCCAATGACGAGCAGAATACCGGGGATTTGATAGGCGCGAAAGGGATGCTTTCGCATACCGAAGAGCCCAAACTGATCCACCAGCGCACCGGCGACAGCCTGCCCAAAGAGGTTGATCGCGAGGATGGCGGAGACGCTGATTTTGCCAAACGCAAAGTTGGTGCTCGCAGTCGTCGCGACCCCAAGCACGCCGCCGATATAGAGATACCACGGAAGGCGCTTAGCAAACGGCTTTTCACGGCGCACGAGAATAATCCCTCCGATGAGGATCAGCCCGATGATATGGATGATGACCGTTGCGGCGTACACCCCGTAGACCGAGGTGAGCCCGCCATTGACGGTGATCATGACAGCAACGAGGATGCCGATGAGCAGGGAAACAAAGTAATACATTTGGGTTCGCTCCGGGTCTAAATCGCTCGGCGCAGCGAAATTTCTCCCGCCCGCCGCGATGTATGACACCCTGAGTATAGTGCCAACGCTTGACGCGTCATATGACATATGTCACACTGGTGATAAATCTCCCGTTTGGAGGAGGTCTCGCGTATGCAAAAGCAAAAACTAACGCCGGAATACACGACCGCACTCGCGGAATACGGGCTCTCTGGCATCGACCTTGTAAACGCTTCTCTGATGCGCTATGAGCGCGGGGAGTGGTTTTTGCTCGAGGGGCGGGAAATCGAGTACCTCTACATCCTCCTCTCCGGCAAAGCGAAGGTCTGCATGAGCGATGAGGACGGACGAAATCTGCTGCTTTGCTACTATGTTTCCGAGGGGATTCTCGGGGACGTGGAGCTCATGATGGGCAGACGCGAAGCCACCTCCTCGGTGCAGGCGCTCACACCGCTGATCTGCATCGGCTTTCCGCTCGGCGCATATGCGCAAACGCTCTTGAGCCACATGCCGTTTGTACTGCGCGTGGGTCAGGGGCTTGCCGACAAGCTGCACCGAAGCGTGACGAACACCAGCGAAATCATCCTGCGTCCGTTTGAGGCGAGGCTATGCGCATACTTACTGAATAGCGCGCAGGGCGGTGTGTTTTCCGATCGGCTGACAAACGTCTCCGAGCAGTTGGGGGTGAGTTACCGCCACTTGCTGCGCTCCCTGAAAATGCTCTGCGAAGAGAAGTTGCTCGAAAAGAGAGCGGACGGATATCACATACTGGATGAAGCGAATCTACGCAAAAAAGCCGCCGGATGAACGGCGACTTCTTGTTTCATGCGTTGTGTCGTGGATTATTCGAAAAATCCCCCAAAGATTATTCCGGTTTGATTGCGCGGGTGGCGACAAACGTCGGGATATTCATCTCGTGCAGTCTGCCCTCGCCGTTGACATCCTCAAACAGATGCGTGAGCACAAGCCCGGCCTTGAGCTGGCCGCCGACCTGCTCCTCAAACGTATGCGAAAACTGCACGCCGGAGTCCGACTGCATCAGCTCTTCATACAGCTTGGGGTCTTCCAGCGGATCGAACGGCAGGCTGTGCGTCAGCGTCGTTTCCTCGTCGTCAAAGATATAGTTGATGCCGTTGTCCATCCCCGCGAGCAGTACGCCGCCGGGATTGAGCACGCGGAAGCATTCGCGCCAGAGCGGCTCTACCGCGCGGATGTAGCTGTTGGACACGGGATGTACGATCACGTCAAAGCTCTCATTCGCAAACGGCAACGGCTTGGACATATCCGCGCGCACGATGCTGATCTCATAACCCTCTCGCTCGGCGACCATGCGCTCGCTCGCAAGCTGCCGCTCGGAATAATCCAGCACGGTGCAGACAGCGCCCGCCGCCGCGAAAAGCGGCATCTGCTGCCCGCCGCCGCAGGCAAGGCCGAGTAGCTTTTTTCCGTGCAGATCGGGGAACCACTCCTGAGGAACGGGCTTGGTTGGCG
>JAUYTF010000282.1 GCA_030695285.1 Eubacteriales bacterium
ATTCTGCGCCATCACCTCGCGCTGTGGGATGTGCTCGCCGCCTGCGACATCGCGGGCGCCAGCGACGCCAGCATCAAAAACCCGGTGCCAAACGACATCCCCGCGCTGATTGCGCGCTCCCGCGTCTTCCGCGTGCTCTGCACGGGAGCAACCGCCGCGCGGCTGTATTCCCGCCTCGTCTTTCCGCAGACAAACATCCCCTGCGAACTCCTCCCCTCGCCCAGCGCGGCAAACGCGCGCATGGGGCTCACGGATTTGGCAAGGGAGTATCAAAGAATAATTGAAAAAGGCTCTTCTGCATTCTTATAATTCCATCTTTTCGAAATTCCGATCATTTCTCAGCCTATTCTTCGGTTAGCATCAAATCATACTAAATACCGAAGGAGATTTTTATGGCAAACCTAAAAAACCCGCGCATTCCATTTTCTGCATCAAACCCAAAACTACCCATTTTAAAGAATGTTGTTCCGCCTTCGAGCAAGGCAGATCAACAAGATTACTCCGGTTAATCGCCGTTGGATGATCCTCTGTTTGGAGCAAGGACTAATTCGGATGCAGCCGGCTCAAAAGACAATTCGGACAATACACCGTGGCAGCCGCCAATATTTGAAGGCATCTTTATGGACCCCAAGCTCGCAGCGTTCAACAGGAATGTCGAAGCGATGCAAAATAAGCAAAAAGCAGCGAATACTGCAGGCAAAACAACTGTCGGCACGAAGCCGCAAGCATCTTCTGTGTTCCTGAAGCCAACGGAGTATGAAAGGTTGAAGAAGCAGCTGTTGTTGGCGGACGGTGGTGAGGCTGGCGCATCGTCTGGAGACTATCGCTACAATCCCAGAACGGGAAAGATCGAGGTGCTGCCAGAGAAAAAGACAGAACTGTCGGGCGTGCCGAAAGAAAGCTCTGATGTCGTCGACATCATATCAGATATGCCTGCCGATTTTAATTTTGACGGGTGGGATGATAAGACTGCCCGACAGCAGCAGACAGAGTTGAAAAAGGCGGGTTTGGATCCAAAAGACCAGATGACCCTACTAAATTCGGGAACGTCACTTGAGACGCTTGCCGTAATTAGTGATATCAGCAAAAACAGAAGTGATTATGGCCTTTCCGTGTTAGATGTTAAGAGAATTTCCGAAGAGTTGCTCAAAATATCCAATGCAAGGGTTGGTACGAAGAACAATGCCTTGCCTTTAGGCGCAAACCAAATTACAAAAAACATCTTCCTAAACCTGCTAAATGAAAAGGAGCAAGTATTGCTTGCATCGTTTGGTTATGGTATCAAAGGGATCCACGATCTAAAAAGCCCCTATTCCGGTATCACTGATCAAATTACAGATTTACTGGAAGGAGACAACTCGATTTCAGCTAATTTGCATGGGGATACGGATTTATTCGAAGTTGCGGAGCAATATTTTGACGATATGGCGAAGTTGGATTCCATCATTTCCGATATCACCGAGGGAAAGATAGAATTTAAAAACCCTCAAGAGAAACAGCGGTATTTGGATTATCTGACAAAATCATATGAAAAGAATGATGATCTATACCGCAATATGGTGGCTAGTAAAAATGACGAAGCAGGACTGCTTCGGTATCCTGAATGGCGACTGAAACAACTTGTAAGCGACCTTTCTATAACGCAACTTGAAGGGTTAGTTGCACAGATTGACGCATACGGAGTGAGGAAGCTGTCTCGTCCCGGTAACTTTGAAAAGCTAATGAAGATATTGCTTTCTGATCAGGAAAGCGCGCTTACCCTTATGGCAGATGAGACGATATCGCCTATTTGTCCATACGTTTGGAACGGGATGGATGTTGTGGAGGAAAACGATATTCAGATAAGCGGGTATTATTTTGAAGATGGATTATATAAATGTAAGATAACCTGTCCCGACGAAGATCCATTCTTCATTGAAATTGGTAAAAAATTACCTGAAGAGGTTGCCATTGAGGTCGCCAAGACAACAGATTGGTATATTCAATCCGAAAAGCTATTTAAGAAAGTAACCTCATTGCCTGTTATAATAGATGTTTTATATCTAGCTGGCACAACTGTTTTTGGAATTCCTCAAGTATT
>JAUYTF010000294.1 GCA_030695285.1 Eubacteriales bacterium
AGATTTTTCATATGAGATAAAACCCGGGAGATGGAATGAAGAAAAACCTGCTGATCGCAAGCAATAATATTGCGGATGCGAAAGGAATCGAGGCGGCGTTTCAGAGCCTAGACAACATTCGCATGCTTCCGAGCGTGTTTACGGGGCGGGATGCAATCGATACCATATTCGCGCGGGACGTTGACCTGCTGATACTCGATCTGTTTTTGCACGATCTGGACGGCATCTGCGTGCTGGATTTCATCGGCAAACTGGGCGAGGACAGGCGGCCGCTTGTGTTTGTGACCACCGCGCTGGCGGACGATCGGCTGCTGCAGATCATCAAAGACCGCGTAATCTATTGCTTCACGAAGCCGCTCAAGTACGACCTTGTGCAGCTGCGGGTGCTGGAATTCATGCGCCTGTATGAGCGCGAAACGGAAAATGCTGACGACGTGATGGATATTCTCGAGAGTCAGATCGCCGCAGGCATCCGCGCCATCGGTGTTCCCGCGCATCTAAAGGGATATTACTATCTGCGGGACGCGATTCGCATTTACGCTATGAGCGAGGCTCCCGTGGACTTGAGCATCACAAACGACATCTATCCAACCGTGGCAAAGATCTACAACACCCGCCCGCCGCTGGTGGAGCACGCGGTGCGAAACGCAATCGAGATCGCATGGACGCGCGGCAACACGGAAACCATCCGAGAATATTTCGGCTATACCATGCAGGACTTCAAGGGAAAACCAAGCAATCTGGAGTTCGTCGCAATGATGGCGCAGCGCGCGCTGACCTATTTGAAACGATAGAAAGCAGCTGCAACAGTTCCGCGCGCCCAGCGCGGTTTTTTCTGTTTTGGGGCAGGCATAAGGGAAAAAGATGTATGGTGGAGAAACGCGAAACGTGACCGAGTCACCCTGTTCGATTGACGCGGGAGCGAAATCAGACTAAACTAATATGTAGATGAAATGATTTCATCGAATACAATACTGTGTATTGAATAATAGATCATATTTTGCAACTATGAGGTGAATAGCATGAGCACACAGAACAAAAGCAAAAAGCGCGCGATCGTCATCGTGCTCGACAGTGTCGGCATCGGCGAACAGCCGGATGCAGCGGAGTTTGGCGACGTGGGCTCTCATACGCTCGGAAACATCCGCAAAGTCCGCGGAAAACTCGATCTGCCGAACTTGACCGCGCTGGGTCTTGCCGCCATCGAAAACAGCCGGCTGGATTCGCTGCAATTGACTCCGACGGGCGCTTACGGCAGGCTTGCCGGGCTGACCAAGGCGAAGGAC
>JAUYTF010000295.1 GCA_030695285.1 Eubacteriales bacterium
ATAAACGTGGGGTTGTCTCGCATGAGCATCGGACCCGGACGGATATTATGGATCATCAGCGCACCGAGCAGCACCGCCGCCGGCGGGGATCCCGGAACCGCTAAAGTCAGCATCGGAATCAGCGCGCCGCCGATAGCGGCATTGTTGCCTACCTCAGGGGCGATCGCGCCCTCGTAGCAACCCGTTCCAAACTTCTCAGGGTGTTTAGACGTTTTTTTGGCCGTATCGTATGCGACCCACGCGGCAACATCTTCGCCCACACCGGGCAAAGATCCAACGCCGATGCCGATGAGCGCCGATTGGATGATGACGCGGATATTCTTGACCAGAAGCGGCCATACGCGAACCTTCTCTTTTACTTTGTCCTCAGCCTTGCCAACCACGATGTCACCGTCTGATTTCGCAAAGGCCTTGATGACCTCGGGAATCGCATAGAACCCGATCATTGCCGGCACAAGCGACACGCCGCTCATGAGGCTGGTGTTCCCAAAGTCAAACCGGGAAGCGCCCTGGAGCTTGTCCATGCCGATCATGGCGACCAGAAGACCGATCAAGCCTCCGATCCAGCCCTTGATGGGAAGGTCGCTTGAAACGATAGACCCGCAGATGAGCACGCCAAAAAGAGCAAGCATGCAGTATTCCGCGGAGGTGAACATCAAAGCCACCTTCGTCAGCGGTGGCGTGATCAGCGTCAATGCGAGCACGCCGATGAATGTGCCGATGATGCTTGCCGCGCGCGTAACCTTGATCGCCGATTCCGCCTTGCCTTGCAAGGCCAGCGGGTGCCCCTCCAGCGCGGTAGCCGCGGCAGAGGCTGTCCCGGGGATGTTGAGCAGGATTGCCGAAATACTTCCGCCATAGATTGCGCCAACATAGACCCCCATGAGAATCGCAAACGTGTAAACCACCGGAAACTTATAGGTCAGGCCTGTCAGCAGCGCGATGCCCATCGTGGCGGAAAGGCCCGGCAAAGCGCCGATCATAATGCCAAGAATCGTTGAAATGAATAGTATCGCCAGTACGCGAACATCCATCAGGTTTCCAAGTTCCACAAGTAGGCTTTCTAAACCAGTCATATCGTTCGTCTCCTTTCTATGGCAGCGGGATCATTGCCGCAATACCAAAGCCATATGCAATCACGCCTGCCGCAATCGCTGCGGTGATCAGGGAAAACAGAATCTTCTTGAACGACTTCTTGTTGAAAATAACCATAGTCGAAAAAAGATACACAAACGTTGCCAGCATGAAAGGAAACGCCTGAAATCTAGGGAAAAAATTAAGGTGTTTTCGGAAAAGAGGGATCAGCAAAAAGATATACAGGCACAGAGTACCCACTACGATCAAAACGACATACAGCTCACGGTTCTTGAAAAGCGCTTTCACTTTCTCTTTGGTCAGAAAGTCGATCTTCGCGCCTTGCCGCTTTGCAATATGCAGCAGCGACACCCCGCAGAGAAGCAGCAGCGCGGAAAGGATGAGCGGCAGCAGCGCCGGGGATTCATTCCAGTTTATCATCGCATCTTTGATGCTATCTCCGCTCACGAGTGCAAAATCTCTGCTAAACGGATTAAAAAAGTAACCAATCGATTTTACAAAAACAAAAATAGATAGCAGGATCAACACAATCGAGAACATCAGATCTGCCCGACGTAAATTTTCTTTTTTCATCTGTGCGCCCCTCCCTGGCGATAGAGTCTTTCGTACAGAGGACGGGGTTTTCACCCCGTCCTCATGATCTTGCCCGTATTGTTACGGCTTGGGAATGCCAAACTCTTCGGGGCTGAATTTGGTTTGTCCCATGTCATAGAGAACCCAGCAGAGCTTGCTCTCAACGGCGGCTGCCATCTGGCTTGCTTCTGCTCCGGTGAGGTTGTACATCACGCACAGCTGCTCGCCTGCAAACGTCTTGATGGCATCCGAATCCATCGCCTGCTTAAATGCATCCTGAAGGTATGCAATGATGGCAGGATCGGTGTCCGCGGGCACCTTGAATCCGAGGAACTGAATCAGGGGCAGATACGCACCAAGCGCGGGCACCTTCTTCGTTACGGCTTCCACATTGCCAAACTCCGGGAACTCCCAGTCTTCCGTCGACATGACGACAAGGGGAATCAGATCTCCTGCGCGGACAAAATCTTTCACTTCGCCGGCAGAGGCAACCACACAATCCGCCTCATTGGAAACCGCGCCTTTGATCGCCGGGCCGGAACCATCGTACGGCAGCCATTTGAACGGTACGTCGCCGTAGGACTCAAACAGCTTGGCAAGTGCAAACCAGAGGCCGCCTGTTGTGCCGGCAATGGAAACGGACTCAGGGTTTGCGGTCAGCGCGGCCAGGATTTCGTCCATGCTCTTATACTGAGAATTCTTGTTGACGCAGAGCACGCCCGGGGAACCGGCAGCAATGAAGTAGCTCCAGTCTTTGCTCGTCTGCGGGAGCCCGGTCTGTACCGGAATGGTCAGAGGCGTTTCAGACGTGCCAGCGAGTGTGTATCCGTCATGATTGGACTTCCAGGCATAATCGATACCGATGGAGCCCGCGCTGCCGCCGGTCATGTTGGCCGAAACAATGGTTTGCCCCATTATTTCGCCCATCGCCGCCATCAGGGCGCGATTCCACACATCCGTGCCGCCACCGGCACCAAACGGGATCACATTCTGGATCGGACGCACCGGATATTCCAGCACGGCGGGTTCTTCCGGAGCAGCCGTTTCTTCGACGACGGCTTTCGTCTCGACGGGGGCGGCCACTTCGGCCGGCTCGGCCGCAGGCGCTGCGCATGCCACAGTTGAGAGCACCATGGCGAGCAATAGAACGATAGCAATGGCTTTCTTCATGAGAAACTCCTCCTTTTTATTATTTCGACCCATTTTAAAACGGGTGAAATTCTTGTTTTACGCTGGGTGATTTTGAATTATTATTTTGCGGCGGTTCTGATTTTACCGCGCCAGCCGGATCAGCTTTCCAGAACGATCGTTGCGATGTGTATGAAACGGATAAAACGCTTGTTTTATGCTAGTTTTACGCTGGTTTGTTTGGAATGATTTCTTTTTGTCCGTCGGTTTTGATTTTTCCGCGCCAGCTGGATAAGCTTTCCTGAACGACCGAAGCGATGTGCGCGGCATCTTTTCTTCTCAGGCAGTCCACCATCTTCTGGTGGTGTGCATCGGCGTTTGCAAACTGCTCCTCCGTGCGAATGTTCGTTTCTATCGATTGCTCAAATATTCGGTAAACGCCGGTGATGATCCGCTGAAAAAAACTGTTGTAGCTGCATTTAGCAAGGTATAGATGAAACTCATAATCCAGCTTGGACGCTTTGGTTAAATCACCGCAGTAGAAGCACAGCCTCATTTCTTCGATATATTGTTCGAGTGTTGTCAGATCCTCTTCCGAGCACTTCTGCATCGCGAGTGCGAGCATGTCTTCATCGAGTATCCGCCTGAGTTCATATAGTTCTTCCGCCGAGCTCTCACCTAAAATGAGACTATAGATGGTTGAATCGAAAACCGTTGGCTTCAGCTGCCGGCAAATGTAAGTGCCGTCGCCTCGCTTGATTTCAACCACGCCCATCGTCGAGAGCATCTTGATTGCTTCCCGCAGCGAATTTCTGCCAACGTTCAGTTCCTCTGCTAATTCAAACTCACTCGGCAATCGATCTCCCACGCGGAATCGTCCTGTTGAAATGGCTTTTGTAATTTGATGAATAATTCGTTCTACAACCGAAGAAGAGTCAATTGGTTCCATGCTGTTTGGGTACGCATCCATCACATGTCACACATCCTATGTCTGAGCTTCCGCTTTTGATGTACTCAGAATACGCGCTCCCGTCCTGTAATGCATCGGCGAAACATAGGCAAATCTGTGGCAATGTTTACCTTGCGTTCTCATTTTGTTATGATGAGGAGGAACAAGAGGTGAGCGCACATGTCGAAACGGATCTATATCGCTGATGATGAAGTGAATATCCGCGAACTCATCCACAGTTTCCTTGAAAAAGCGGGCTATGAAGTGCGCTCTTTTCAGGATGGGGACGCTCTTCTGGCTGCGTTTTATCATGCACCGGCGGATTTGGTCGTTCTGGATATCATGATGTCAGGCACCGATGGATTGCAGATTTGCAATAAGCTGCGCAACCGCTGCAGCGTGCCGATCATCATCGTTTCTGCGCGGGACAGCGAGCTCGACCGCATCACGGGCATTACCATGGGAAGCGATGATTATCTCGTTAAGCCATTCTCTCCGCTGGAGCTTGTCGCGCGCATCAACGGTATTTTCCGTAGGATCGATCTGGATCGCGGACAGGTGACGCAGACAACCGCCTCATACGGAAATATCACGCTCAACGCAGCTACGCACGAGACCATCTGCGATGGCAGGCACATCAATCTCACGCCAACTGAATTTCTGCTTTTGTATTATCTCTTTTCTAACAGCGAGCGAGCGGTGTCTCGCGAGGAATTGCTCAAAAACGTATGGCAGTTTGAAGCCGGTGCAGATACGAGAGCCGCGGACGACGTTTTAAAGCGGCTGCGAAAAAAGCTCGCCGAGAGCGATGTTTCGATAGAATCCGTTTGGGGCTACGGGTTTAAACTCAAGCGAAAGGATTTCGCATGAAACGAATCCGCAACAGCATTCTAAATCCGTTTGCATGGCTGATCGTGATGATGACCGTGCTTGTTCTGATCGTCTTTAATTTTGCAATCCGCAAGAGCGTCGAAGGCTTCATCCGCAGCGAGCTGGAACGATCCATCGTTCGCGCGACCGATATGGTGGACATACGGCTGGATCCTTCCTCCCCCTACAAGCAAACCGCGGAAAAGTATCAGATCATCATACATGATTTCATGCGAATTTCCCGCCAGACTGCAAACGTGGAAGTTCTGATTCTCGGAAACGGCGGCAAGGTACTCTATCCTGAAACGTTTGATGGCTCAGCGTTGACAGACGCGGTTGCCGATATCGCATATGAAGCATCTTATCCCGCTGGCGGAATCGTCCGCTTCAGCGAAGGCGGCGGGTTTTACCTCGCAGAATACAAAGAGTTTCATATTGCTGACGGTCAGTATATCTCTTTGTTGTTCGTAGGCGTGCTGGCCGGCGCATTGGAGATCGTGACGATCGTGAATATCACACTCGTGGCTGTGCTGATTGTCGTGAGCGTCGCCGCGATTCTGCTATCTTCAAAAATTGCGCGCAAGATTTCCGGCCCTATTACAGCAACTGCAACCGCTGCCTTGCGCATCAGCCAGGGAGAGTTCGTTCAGGTGATAGAGGATAGGAGCAGTCAGGAAAGCTACGAGCTGACGAAATCGATCAACAAAATGAGTGAGCATCTGCAGTTGTATTACGAGCTGCAAACCGGCGCTATGCAGCACGCTGCGCACGAGCTGCGCACGCCTCTGATGAGCATTCAGGGTTATGCGGAGGGAATTGAGAACGAGGTGTTCTCGGACAACAAGCATGCAGCTTCGGTGATTGTATCCGAGTGTAAACGCCTAAACCGCTTGGTCGGAGAGCTGCTAACGCTCTCCCGGATTGAGAACGATGCTTATTATCAGAACTTTGCCGCAATCGACCTGGCCCGCATCATTCGCATCGTAACCGAAAAAGTAGGCGGATACCGGGAAAAGCGCCGTAAAAATCTGATATCTGCCGCAGTGCCCGAACACATCGTCGTCAAGGCGCATGAGGATCTATTGGTGCAGGCGCTGCTGAATGTCGTCTACAACGGGTTGAGATACGCAAAATCGAGGGTTGACATCTCCGTTCAGGCGAACCACGCGTTTGCTCAAATCATCGTTAGAGATGACGGCTGCGGCATTTCCGAGCAAGATTTGCCGCATGTTTTCGATCGCTTTTACAAAGGTCCCGGCGGTAATTTCGGCTTGGGGTTGTCCATAACGAAGTCTGCTCTGGATTATATGGGCGGGGACATCGCCTGTCACAACGATCACGGCGCGGTTTTCAGCATACGCGTTCCGCTCAGCGAATGAGCCCAATGGTAGCAAAAAGCGCCATCGATCCAATCAATCGATAGCGGTCGCATACGAAAGGATAAAGTAACATGAGAAAAATTGTCGTGATTCCAGACTCGTTTAAAGGAACGATTTCCTCCATGAATATCTGCAAGATCGCTGTGACGGTCATCAAGAAATACTATCCCGCTTGCGAAGTAATCACCGTGCCTGTGGCAGACGGCGGCGAGGGTACGGTTGCCTGCTTCTCCGAGGTGTTGGATGGCGAGTCCGTCCGGGTGACTGTGAAAGGACCTTACGGCGAGGACGTTGCCGCATCTTATCTCAGATCGGGAAAAACTGCGATCATTGAAATGGCGTCCGCAGCGGGGCTTCCGCTGACGGAGGCGAGGCCGAATCCGGCAATCACCACGACCTATGGCGTTGGCCAGCAGATCCTGCACGCAATAGAGGCGGGCGCAACGGAGATCATCCTTGGCCTGGGCGGTAGCGCGACAAACGATGCCGGCTGCGGTTGCGCTGCCGCGCTGGGCGTTTGCTTCCAAAACACAGCGGGCGAGGCGTTCGTGCCGACGGGCGAAACGTTGCATCAGATCGTCTCCATTGACTTGACGGAAGCAAAGAAGCGCCTGTCCGGCTGCACGTTGAGCGCGATGTGCGACATCGACAACCCGATGCACGGAAGATCCGGCGCCGCATATGTTTTTGCGCCGCAAAAAGGGGCTTCTCCCGAAATGGTAGAGCGGCTGGATGCGAATTTGATCTATCTGGATCGGCTCATTCGATCACAGCTGAAAAAGGACGTTTCAACGCTCCCGGGCGGCGGTGCAGCGGGAGGCTTTGGCGCGGGCGTGGTAGCCTTTCTTGATGGTATTCTAACCCCCGGCATTGATACCGTTCTTGACCTGGTTGAATTTGATCGACTTGCGCAAGGCGCCGATTTTATCCTTACTGGCGAAGGAAGAATAGACTCTCAAAGTCTGCGGGGTAAAGTGGTTGCAGGCGTAGCAAAGCGGGCAAGCGCCTTAAACATCCCTGTTGTTGCAGTGGTAGGAGATGTTTCAGACGATGCTTATGCTGTCTACGACCTTGGTGTGACAGCGATCTTCAGCACCAATCGTAAAGCCATCCCGTTTTCCGAAGCGCGTATGAGAAGTGCGGAAGACTTTTCGCATACGCTTGAAGATGTCATCCGTTTCTCTACGATCTTTCAACAGAACGGGTGACGCTGAATCTAGTTGTGCTCTCCCAACAGCGGCGCATGTCCGGCGCGTTCCGGCAGCGCAAGAGCGCCGCTCCCCCGCTTGCGGTGCTTCAGAAT
>JAUYTF010000299.1 GCA_030695285.1 Eubacteriales bacterium
CTCCTTCAGATAGTCAAATGCATTGTACATCCAGGGCATGATAGTATTTGTGTAGAGCGAGGGGAGGGTGAGGAAAAACGATTTTGCAGCGGAAAACAGCTGCACGCCGATGACGATGAGCAAAGTTCCAACCAAGGCATAAAAAAGAACAACTAATACGACACCTATCAGCCCGCGCGGAAACTTGAGCTTATCATGAAAGAAAGCGACCGCGGGCTTGAGCAGCAACGAAACCAGCAAGGCGATCAGGAATGGCATTAGCACGCCAAGCGCATACCGAGCCAGCAGTATGATGATGCCCAGGATGATGGCGAAATATAAAAAATTGATGATGAATTGTCTTCGTTTTTCCAGCTTCATATAAACCTCGATTCCAGTTTCTACTTTATCATGCAGCAGAAAACTTGTAAAGAAGAGCCGCTTAGATTATAATATTGCGCGAAGGCTTTGGCAATAAAACGGGGTAAAAACGGCATGCAGACAAACGAGACATCCTCCGTCGAACAGCTCGAGCATCTACTGGACGAGAACGACAGCGTGATGGCCACGCTTGTAAACGCCAGCGCTTTTTTAAACACACTCCTGCCGGATATCAACTGGGTCGGCTTTTATCTGCTGGAGCGGGGCGATTTGCGGCTGGGCCCCTTTCAGGGAAAGCCCGCGTGTACGCGCATCGCCATAGGCAAAGGCGTCTGCGGCGCTGCGATGGCAGAAAACAAAACACAACTTGTGAAGCTGTGCATGCGTTCACCGGGCACATCGCATGCGACAGTGCAAGCAACAGCGAGCTGATTGTGGTGCTGCGGGATGAAGTGGGGGAACCGTTTGGAGTGCTGTACATCGACAGCCCGATCTTCGGGCGTTTTTCCGAAGAAGACGCGCGGGAAATGGAGCGCGCGGCGGAGATTATTTCAGATAAAATCCGTCATTTGACATGACGAATCAATAAGGGCGAGAACGCATGACATGGATTGAACTGTTTCTAACCGCCGTTGCGCTGTCGATGGATGCCTTTGCAGTATCCACCTGCAAGGGCCTGAATCTACGCAAGATGAGCTGGAAACACGCAGGCCTGATCGGCCTGTTTTTCGGCGGGTTTCAAGCGCTGATGCCGCTATTGGGCTGGCTGCTGGGCAGGCAGTTTGAGCACCTGATCACCAGTGTGGATCATTGGATCGTGTTCGCGCTGCTTTCGATCATCGGCGGCAAGATGATTTACGACGCGCGCAAAAGCGCCAAAGAGGACTACTGTCCGTCGCAGGACAAGCTCGACCTGAAGGAGCTTGTTGGGCTTTCGTTTGCGACAAGCATCGACGCGCTTGCGGTGGGTATCTCTCTTGCGTTTTTAAACGTGAGGATTCTACCGTCTGTCGCGGTCATCGGCGTGACCACCTGCCTGTTCTCCATGCTGGGCGTCGCCATCGGGCAGAAGTTTGGCGCGAAGTATCAGAGCCACGCAACCATGGTCGGCGGCGTCGTGCTCGTGCTCATCGGGCTCAGAATACTGCTCGAGCACCTCGGCGTGTTCGCATAATCAAATATTCAGGCATTGGAGCGCTCCGGACACGGAGCGTATTTTTTGCGTTTTGCTCTTGACAAGGGATCGGATGTGGCGTATAAATAGTACGAAATGAAAAGTATGAAATGTCATACGAATCACACAAAGAGGTGAAAACATGACCGCACCAAAGGGGAAACACATCTTCGGAACCGTCAAGGTCGGCGAAAAAGGGCAGATCGTGATCCCGAAGGACGCGCGGGATATCTTCGGCATCCATCCGGGGGATAGCCTCGTGGTGCTGGGAGACGAAGCGACAGGGCTTGCGATCATGAAACACGACGTGTTTCTTTCGCAGGTTGCTAGCGCGATTTTTCACGGAAAGCCGGTTCAGGAGCCGGAAGATGCCTGGCCAAAGGCGGAAGAAACGACGTTTGACGACATCAAGCAACGCGCGGAAACAAAGGCGAAAGAATAACAGAGGAAAAAAAGATATGGAGTATTCGATTCAGGCCAGAGGGCTGACAAAAACGTATGGCGCGAAGTGCGCCGTGGATGACTTAACGCTGGATATCAAAGACGGCGAGCTCTTTGCGCTGCTCGGCATCAACGGCGCGGGCAAGACGACCACCATCAAGATGCTCAGCGGTCTGACGCTGCCAACGAGCGGCGACGCGACGCTGCTGGGCGAGAGCATCATAAGCGATCCAGCGCACGCAAAAAAGCACAACGGCGTTTCCCCGCAGGAGACGGCGGTTGCGCGAAACCTCACCGTGCTGGAAAACCTCGCACTCATGGCGCGCATCTACGGCGCAAACGAAAAGACGAGCTTGGAGAAAGCGCGGAGTGCTGCAAAACAGCTTGGGCTCACGGAGGTTGCCAACGCGAAGGCAAAGACGCTCTCCGGCGGGATGCAGCGTCGGCTGAGCATCGGCATGGCGCTGATCTCTAACCCGAAGATACTGTTTCTCGACGAGCCGACGCTGGGGCTGGACGTGATTGCGCGTCGCGAGCTCTGGGCGGTCGTGCGCGGCTTAAAGGGGCGCGTGACCATTCTCCTCACCACGCACTATCTCGAAGAGGTAGAGGCGCTCAGCGACCGCGTGGGCATCATGGCGCATGGGCGGCTCAACGCCGTTGGCACCGTGGCTGAACTGATTGCGCAAACTGGTGCAAGAAATTTCGAGGACGCGTTCATCGCGCTGGCGACAGATACGGAGGAGATCGCATGAATGCCATGACTGCATTTTCTGGCAGAAACACAAGAGAAATTTTACGCGACCCGCTCAATCTCGCCTTCGGGCTTGGTTTTCCGGTGGTCTTGCTGCTGCTGCTCACCGCGATTCAGAGCAACATTCCGATCGATCTGTTTGAGCTGAAGCGTCTGACGCCGGGCATTGCGATATTCGGGCTTTCGTACATCGCGCTTTTTTCTGCGACGCTGATCAGCAAAGACCGCACAACTTCGTTTTTGATGCGGCTGTTTGCCTCGCCCATGCGCGCTTCGGACTATATCCTCGGCTACACACTGCCGCTGCTGCCGATGGCGC
>JAUYTF010000305.1 GCA_030695285.1 Eubacteriales bacterium
ATTCTCCTTCCGGTATGTGATACACTCAAATCGAGCATCAATCATGATCGGGGAACAGTCGCGACATCAATTATGATACGATCAAAGTAATGGAGGACAATGGTCATGGCGCGATCGTTTCATCGTTCATAAAGCACTCAAGATAAGTGGTAATAGTTATCATATCACGATTGTTTCATCATGGGCAACATATCAAGCGAATTTGCGGCACTCGGGTAGGTATGGTGTATACTGATTCTGTGAATAACGCGCGATAGGAGGAAAAGATGATCGTTTTCTATTTTTCCGGCACGGGGAACTCGCGGTTCATCGCGGAGCGGTTTTCCCGTGCGGCGGGCGCGGCCTGTCTTTCCGTGGAAGAAGCGGCAGATTTTGACGCGCTGATTGCACAAGAGGACACGGTTGGGTTCTGCTATCCTGTCTACGGCTCCTGCGTTCCGCGCCCGATGCGGGAGTTCGTTCTTACTCACGGGCGCGCGCTAGCAAACAAGCGGATTGTGATTCTCTCCACGCAGCTCGTTTTTTCCGGCGACGGTGCGCATGCGCTCTGCGCATTCTTACCCGGCGGAAAATCCGATGTCGTCTACGCAGAACACTTCAACATGCCCAACAACATTGCGAATTTTTCCCTCTTTGCCGTGAAGAACGGCAGACAGAACAGAACACGTCTTGTAAAAGCAACAAGAAAAGCAGAGCGCGCAGCAGATGAAGTGCTTCGCGGCAGGATTCGGCGGCGGGGATTTCACTGGCTATCCATCTTGATCGGAAAAAGCCAGAGCATGCTATGGCCGCTGGTGGAGAAACGGGCGGCAAACGATGTCCGCATTAGTGCGGACTGTACGCGCTGCGGGCTTTGCGCGCGCATCTGCCCGATGCAAAACCTCACAGAGGGGGAAAACGGAATCGAGCAGGGAGGAAAGTGCGCGGTGTGCTACCGCTGCGTCAACGCCTGTCCGGAGCGTGCAATCACAACGCTGATCCATCGAAAGCCGAAAAAGCAGTATCTGGGGATATCGGAGGAAACTGTGCGTTTATCACGGTAAACATCGCACGAAACGTGTAAATTGTAATCATAAAGGATGGTGCAAAATAAAATGGAAATCAAGCTAATAAAACTCAGACGCTTCAATCTGATCATGGGGGCGTTTCATCTGATTCAGGGGGCGCTCATGCTGTTTCTCGCCACGAGCGTGATCCAGCAGATCGCACAATTTCAACCGACGATCACGCAGAACTTTTTAACCTTTAACGTTGCGACAAAATCCCTCGAACTCACCAGCAATGCGCTGTTCACGCTGCCGTTTGGCATACTTGTGGCCTCATTCCTCCTCATCTCGGCGCTGGCGCATCTGATCATCTACCTCAGCGGGGATAAGTATCTCGACGGCATCCGCGCGGGCATCAACAAGTTCCGCTGGTTTGAATATGCGCTGAGCTCTTCGATCATGATCGTACTCATCAGCACATTATTCGGCATCTACGACATCGCGTCCCTCGTGCTCATCTTCGTGGTGAATGCCTCGATGAACCTCTTTGGGCTCGTCATGGAGCAGCTCAACAGCGGCGCGGAAAAAGGGAACGTCAAGTGGGGCCCGTTTGTCTGGGGTTCCATCGCGGGGCTTGCGCCCTGGGCGGCAATCCTGCTGTATATGTTCGGCAACGGCAACTTCGACATGGTTCCCTGGTTTGTCTGGGCGATTGTCGGCACATACTTTGTGGCGTTTAACACCTTCCCGATCAACATGATTCTGCAATACAAGCGCGTAGGCAAATGGGCTGACTATGTCCATGGCGAGCGCGGGTATATCATCCTCAGTCTCGTGGCGAAGTCGCTCTTGGCCTGGCTCGTGCTCTTTGGCGCGATGCAGCCGTAAGCAACCCTCGATACTCATACAAAAACCGCCTTCACCGGCGGTTTTTTTGCTTGCATTCGAACGCTTGTCAAACTCAGCACGCAGGAGAAATCCATCACTT
>JAUYTF010000306.1 GCA_030695285.1 Eubacteriales bacterium
TGTTGCCTCAGTCATCGGCGCAAAGCCGGACGAGATCGTCTTCACCGGCGGCGGATCGGAGAGCGATAATATGGCCCTGCGCGGCGCGGTTGCCGCCAACAAGAAAAAGGGCAAGCACGTCATCACCTCCGCGGTGGAGCACCACGCGGTTTTCTACACCCTCCAGGCGATGGAGCGCGAGGGTCTGATCGAGCTGACAATATTGCCGGTGGATGAATTCGCCATCGTGAGCGCAGAGAGCGTAGTCGCTGCCCTGCGGGATGACACGGTACTTGTCTCCATCATGTTTGCCAACAACGAAGTCGGCACGATCAACCCCATCGCCGAGATCGGGAAAGTTTGCCGCGATAAGAGTGTGCTCTTCCATACCGACGCGGTGCAGGCAACAGGGCATGTGCCCGTGGATGTCGTCTCCATGAACATCGACCTGATGGCAATCTCGGCGCATAAGTTTCACGGGCCAAAGGGCGTTGGCGTGCTGTATATCCGCAAGGGCGTTCGCATACCTTCGCTGATCATCGGCGGTGGGCAAGAAAAGAAGCGCCGCGCTGGCACAGAGAACGTACCTGGCATCGTTGGTCTTGCCACCGCACTCAAGCTCGCCAACGAGCACATGGCGGAGAACGCTGTGCGCATTGGAGCCCTGCGGGATAAACTGATGAGCGGCATCGCAGAGCGCATTCCGGATGTCAAGCTCAACGGTCACCCGACGCTGCGGCTACCGAACAACGTCAACTACAGCATCCGCTATATCGAGGGGGAGAGCATCCTCTTGATGCTGGATATCAACGGCATCGCGGCCTCAAGCGGTTCGGCCTGCACGAGCGGCTCGCTCGATCCGTCGCATGTGCTGCTCGCCATGGGGCTGCCGCACGAGATCGCTCACGGATCGCTGCGCTTGACGCTTTCGGAGTTTACGACGCAAGAGGAGATCGACTATGTGCTAGATATTCTGCCGCAGGTCATTCAGCGCTTGAGAGACATGTCCCCGCTGTATCCCAAGCAGAAGTAATCGACGATATCGTAAGAAGTGCTCAAGACATGCAAACACCGACGCAACGGATTCTGCTGCGCCAGATAGAGATAAGGAGATAGGGTTATGTATACGGAAAAAGTAATGGATCACTTTAAAAACCCGAGAAACGTAGGCGAGATCGACTCTGCCAGCGGCGTCGGAACGGTCGGCAACGCCAAGTGCGGAGACATCATGCAGATATTTCTAGATATCGACGAGAGCGAGATCATTCGCGACGTCAAGTTTAAAACATTTGGCTGTGGCGCTGCTGTCGCGACCAGCTCGATGGCGACGGAGATGATCAAGGGCAAGAGCGTGGAAGAAGCGCTCAAGATCACCAATGCCGCCGTTGTTGAAGCGCTTGAGGGCCTGCCGCCCGCGAAGATTCACTGCAGCGTGCTCGCCGAAGAGGCAGTCAAGGCCGCTATCGAAGATTACATGAAAAAGCGTGAAGAAGCGAAATAGTCGTTTTTAGCCTCTAGAAAAGGAGCGTAAGTAAGCTCCTTTTTATGTTTTTGCATCAATTTGCGCTTTTTTCCGCACAGAAGAGGTGGTTTTTCAGATTTGACACAATCGTATGTCTTGACGTATTTTGCGCAATGCGATAGACTGAATCTGACTTATTAAGAAGGGTACAGGTTATTTAAAATATGAGCAGCAGTTTTACCGAAGGTCTCTCCAGCTTTTTCAGCAGCTACGGTCTTCTGATCGTCCTCATGGTCGCGATGTTTGCCATCATGATCATCCCGCAGCGCCGCCGCGACAAGAAAGTCAAGGACATGCTGGGTAACCTCAAGACCGGCAACCGCGTTCGCACCATCGGCGGTATTTACGGCACCATTTCCACCATCAAGGACGACACCGTCATCCTGCTGGTTGGACCCGACAAAGTGAAGCTCGTCTTTGCCCGCGGCGCAATTGCGCAGGTGGAAGATGCCGGCGTAGAAAACGAAATGACGCAGGAAGTCGTCAAGTAAACCGAAGTTGACGATCAGGAACGCCTGCCGATTAAGCGGGCGTTCTTTTTTAATCTCCATGTTGCCCGGGCGTCACAGGGTAACAATGTGAACGAACGGCAAAATCGGCACAGGAT
>JAUYTF010000310.1 GCA_030695285.1 Eubacteriales bacterium
GGATGAGGTCAAAGAGTCCGCAATACGTAGCAGGGTTGCTGCGCGGCGTGCGCCCGATGGGGCTCTGGTCGATATCGATCACCTTGTCGAGCGCTACGATTCCCTCGATGCGGTCGTGATCGCCCGGGCGCGTGTGCGCGCGGTTGAGGTCGCGCAACAGTGATTTTTTGATGATCTCGTTGACGAGGCTCGATTTGCCGCTGCCGGAAACGCCCGTTACGCAGACGAACTTGCCCAGCGGAATCTCCACGTCGATGTTCTTGAGGTTGTGTGCGCGCGCGCCGTGGATGATCAGCGACTTGCCGTTGCCCGGCCTGCGCTCCGGTGGTATCTCGATGCGCTTTCTGCCGCTGAGATAGGCGCCGGTGATGGAGTTTTCGTTTGCCGCGATCTCGTCCGGCGAGCCGACGGCAACCACTTCGCCGCCGTGTTCGCCCGCTCCCGGGCCGATATCCACCACATAATCCGCTGTTCGGATGGTTTCCTCGTCGTGTTCCACCACAATCAGCGTGTTTCCCAGGTCTCGCATCTTTTTGAGCGTCTTTAAGAGCCGCGCGTTGTCCCTTTGATGCAGCCCGATGCTCGGCTCATCGAGAATATACAGCACGCCCATCAGCCCGCTGCCGATCTGGGTTGCGAGGCGGATGCGCTGCGCCTCCCCGCCAGAGAGCGAAACGGCTGAGCGCGAGAGCGTTAAGTAATCGAGCCCCACGTTGACGAGAAAGCCCAGCCGTGCGTCGATCTCTCTCAATATCTGTTCGGCGATCATCGCATGTGTTTTGCCAAGCTGAAGATTGCGCAGAAACTCCCGCGCGCCACGCACCGGCAGGCCGGAGAGATCCGCGATGTTGATATCCCCCACAGTGACCGCGAGGCTCTCGCGCTTGAGGCGCTTGCCCTTACAGTCCGGGCAGGGCGTCTGCGACATGAAGCGCTCGATCTCCTGCTTGCTGTAGTCCGATGTGCTCTCGCGGTATCGCCGTTCCATATTGACGGCGATGCCCTCAAACGGCGCGTCGAATGTGCCGCTGCCGAACTCCTTTTTGTAGGCGATGTGCAGCTTTTCTTTGCCCGTGCCGTAGAGGATCGCGTTTTGCACCTCTTTTGGCAGCTCCTCATACGGCGTTTTCATCGAGACGCCAAAGCGCTTGGTCAGCGCGTCAAAATACATGCTGGCGATGGTTCCCTTGGAGCCACTGTTCCAGCCCATGACGTTCACGCAGCCCTGCGCGAGCGACATTTTCTGGTCGGGGATCACCAGATCGGAATCGACCTTGAGCAGCGTGCCGAGACCCGAGCACGTTGGGCACGCGCCATAAGGGTTGTTAAAGGAAAACATGCGCGGGGTCAGCTCCTCGATGCTGATGCCGCAGTCCGGGCAGGCGTAGTTCTGCGAGAAGAGCATCTCCTCGCCGTCCGTCACCGCCACGATGGCAAGGCCGTTGCCGAGGCGGAAGGCGGTCTCGAGAGAGTCCGTCAGCCGCCCTTCGATGCCGGGCTTGATCACCACGCGGTCAATGACCGCCTCGACGGTGTGTTTGATTTTCTTGTCCATCGCGGGCACGTCCGCAATATCGTAGACCGTGCCGTCCACGCGCACACGCACATAGCCTTCGCGCTTGAGCTCGTCGAGCAGCTTCTGATGCTCGCCTTTTCGCCCGCGGATGCAAGGGGCAATAATCTGCGCCTTGGTGTCCTCAGGCAAGGTGCAGACGCGATCCACCACCTGGTCGATGGTCTGCTTTTCAATCACCTCTCCGCAATCCGGGCAGTGCGGAGTGCCGCAGCGCGCGTAGAGCAGGCGCAGATAGTCGTGAATCTCCGTCACGGTGCCGACCGTACTGCGCGGGTTGTGGCTGGTGCTCTTCTGGTCGATGGAGATCGCGGGGGAAAGCCCGTCTATACTGTCGATATCCGGCTTCTCCATCTGCCCCAGAAACTGGCGCGCATAGGAGGAGAGGCTCTCGACGTATCTGCGCTGGCCTTCGGCGTAGATGGTGTCAAACGCAAGGCTCGACTTGCCGCTGCCGGAAAGTCCCGTGAAAACCACGAGCTTGTCGCGCGGGATTACAAGGTCGATGTTTTTGAGGTTGTGCTCCCTTGCGCCCTTGATGATGATGTCCTTCATGAGGAGTCCCTTTCGTTTTGCCGTCCGTCGAATCTCCGGCAGGCTAAGTGATGACCGTTATCCGGTCGTTGATTTCGAAAAAGTTCGATATTCTAGTATATCACAAATTCTTAAACACGTCTTGCGTTGAACATAACGGATGACTGATCGCCGCAAACACTCGTTCGTTTTGATCACAGTATACACGAAATTTTTTTATTCGCAAACACTTGTTCGTAATTTTTGAAGCGATTACAACGGATTATAAAAATGGCGCAGGTTTTGGAGCAAATTTTCTAATTTTCACAATTCATCCTGTTTTTTCTTTCTTTGAGCCTTTCAACTAGATATCTACATTTGATGTCTGTTATAATTACTTATTCCTCGGAGGTGTCTATGAGCAATCAAACCGGAAGTTCTTACAATCAACTCATGAAGCATATGCGTCACTCCGGTATCCAAATTTCTGGTGAAGCGCAGAAACGACAGTTAGTATTATCTGGTTATTACCACGGATATAAAGGATATCGCTATTGCAAAGAGCCCAAAAACAGGATTCCGTTCAATCATTTTACCCAGATTCAAGCAATTCTCGAATTTGACGAAGGAATCAAAGCGTGTCTTTACAGCCCCGTTATGCAGTTCGAAACCGCGCTGAAAAGCATCGTATCAGACATCGTCGTGAAAGAAGCTGGTTCAAATGCTTTCAGCGAAATAATTGAGAAACTAATGCATTCATCTCTACATAGTGACCAAAGTAATTTCATAAAACGAAAATATGAAATGCGAGACGAAGTCTATTCCTATCTTACAAGATCGTATAAGCGCGGAAATATCGTGAAACACTACTATGATCGTGATGTTTATGTACCGATTTGGGCACTCTTTGAGGTGATCACGCTGGGTCAGTTTGGTT
>JAUYTF010000313.1 GCA_030695285.1 Eubacteriales bacterium
CCCCGCCGCGCGAACGGCGCAAATCGACGGCGAAAGCTTGAACCTCAGCCCAAAGGAGTTCGATCTGCTTGCGTTCTTTCTCGCGCGGTCGGAGATTGCGTTCACGCGCGATCAACTGCTCAACCACGTTTGGGGATATGATTTCTTTGGTGACGCGCGCACGGTGGACACGCATATCAAGAGCCTGCGCGAGAAGCTGGGCGTGTATCGCGAGCATATCGTGACCGTTTGGGGCACGGGCTACCGGTTTTCGGGAGGCGGAACATGAAGCGGATCGTCACCAAGCTCGCGCTGGCGTTTCTGGGCATGGCGGCGCTCGCTGTCGCGCTTGTTTGGCTTGTGCAGGCGGTGCTACTGAGCGATAGCTATCTCAATCAGCGCGTCGCTACCATTGATGAGGCGGTGCAGAGCACGGTGATCGCACCGCAGACGGATTATGCGGCACTGGAGAGCGCGCTCAACGTTAGCCTGCTCGCGCTCAACGCAGAGGGGAGCGTCGTCTATCAGTCGGACGGGTTGCCCATGCGCGGACAGATCGTTCGCCGCGTATCTGAGCTCGCGCAGACGGCAGGCGGCGGGGTGGAATATCTGCAAACGGAGACCGAGGAGGCGCGTTATGCGCTGGTCAGCCGCGCGGTGGCGGGCGGAACGCTGATTGTCGTGTTCTCGCTGGTGGATGTGACCGAGGCATCCCGTGTACTACTCCAGCAGCTCTGGGTGATTACGGCTGTGCTGATGGGCGCCGCGCTTATCCTGTCCCTCGTGCTTTCGCGCTTGTTTTCGCGCCCGGTCGTCAGCGTAACGCAGGCGGCAAAGGCGCTTGCGGCAGGCGATTATTCGGTCAAAACGCCCGTGCGCTCACGCGATGAAATCGGTCAACTTACACAGGCACTCAACGAACTGGGCGACGAGCTGGGCAAGGCGGAGGAGCTACGACGTGAGCTTATCGCCAACGTGTCACACGAGTTACGCGCGCCGCTGACCATCATTCGGGGTTATGCGGAGACCTTACGAGACGTCACCTGGCCAAACGAAGAAAAACGCACCGCGCAGCTCAACGCCATCTGCGATGAGTCCGTGCGCCTTGGTGCCCTTGTGAGCGATATCTTAGACTACTCCCGGCTGCAATCCGGTGCGGACAAACTGGAGCTGACCGACTTTCCGCTTAGCGATGCGCTGGGCGAGATCATTCGCGGCTTTGAACTCGCGGCGGGCAGGCGCGATATTGCGCTGGAGCTTTCGTGTGACGAAGGGGAGGTGCGCTTTGACCGCGCGCAGATGGTTCAGGTGGTGAGCAATCTTTTGGACAACGCGGTGCATCACGCACGGGAGCGCTCGCGCATCCGCATCCGCGGCGAGAAGCGGGGTGCGTGCATGCGCGTCTCTATCGAAAACGTGGGCGACCCGATTCCGCCGGACGAGCTGCCGAACATCTGGGATCGCTACCACCGCGCGCCGCGCGTCGGCGAAGCAGGCGGGCTCGGCACGGGCTTAGGCCTCGCCATCGTCAAGAGCATTCTCACACGCCACGGGGTCAACTTTGGCGTGGAGAGTGATGAGAAGAAGACTGTATTTTGGTTTGAGACGGTTTCGCAATAAAAGCAGAAAAACTAGTAAATGAAACGCTGAAGAGCGACGAAACAATATAACGTTGAAACGCAAACAGAGCTCCGGCGTCAGCCGGAGCTCTTGTTTCGCATAGACGTGTTTACTCAAAAAGCTGGTGCTTAAAGTCGCTCAGCCCAAGACCCATCTGCGCCGCCGCATCCCGAAGCGACATACCGGATGGGTAGTCCGCGGGCAGGCTGAGACGAGAATACAGTTCTTCGAGCGTGAGATTCAGCAGGCCTGCCGTCTGTTCGAGGGTGTAGGAGCCGCGCAGGTCGTTCGGTGCGTAGCCGTTGATGGCGGTGAAGTCTTCACCTTCCGCGCCGGACGAGCCATCTTCCTCGTGCGATTCTTCGTTCTTGCCGCTGCCTTTGCTGGACTCAGCGATGGCGCCCCAGCTCAAGCCCTCATATCTGTTGGGAAGCAGCTGCATGTTGCCCGTCGCCGCCGCGATGCCCATTGGCACAAAGAACAGCAGGAGCGCGAGAACAGTCGCTAGAATCGGATGAATCTTCGCCTTTTTCGAGAGACCCGTGTGGATTGCGCCCTGCACGGGGCAGACGTTGACGCACTCGTTGCAGTTGATGCACTCCAGGCTCGTTACGCGTCCGTTTTTCGCGTCCATGACCTCCACGTTCATCGGACAGGCATGGTTGCATTTGCCGCAGCGGATGCAGGCATCTTCGTCCACACGGACGGAATACGGACTGGCTTTGCCGATCAAACCGTAGAGCGCGCCTGCCGGGCAGAGGTATTTGCAGAAGAAGCGGTCGTAGACAATGCTGCCCATGAGCGTAATCACCAGCACGATGAACCCGACGAGGTAGGATGTCATCAGCTCGTTGAAATCCGCCAGATGCCCCAATGCATTGAAGGGACAATAGGGCGTAATCCAGAGTTTGCCTGTGATCCATGCCATGGCAACGGTCACGGCAAGCACGACATACTTCAGATAGCGCAGCACGCCGTCGAGCGCTTTTGGCAACACAGGGCGTTTTTTAAAGAGCTTGCCGCCAATTTTTCCGAAGAACTCCTGCAGTGCGCCGAACGCGCAGATCTGACCGCAAAACGAGCGGCGCATCGCCAGCGAGAGCACCACCGTCGTGCCAAAGAGCACGAATGTCCCGATTACGATCCGTTTGAGGAATGTTCCAACGGCGAAGAGCGAGAGCATGGACTCCAGTCCGCCATAGGGGCAGAGCGCGTGGATTGACGGGCCGACGTAGCCCAGCGTATGCAGCGCGGTGGCCGCGAGAACAAATGCGAGAAAGCTGCCGAGCGTAACCCAGCGGATGATGCGGGAGATGAGGGAAAGGCGCTTTTCACGCACGCTGACGGCGGTTGAGGTGGCGGACATATGTGTTACCTCCTGCTATTCTATGTTTGATGGGGTCGTTATAGTCTGTTTTGGAATGCGCGCAGATGGTTTTCTGAGGCGCGCATCAGGCTCTCGAAGACGGTGCGGACGTTATCGGGTAACTCCTGCTCAAGGAACGTATCATACATAGCGATATTGCTCACCTCTGCGCTTACGCCTGCCTGATACGCATCTGTCAGCGAGGGAACTGCCACCGCGTGGCTTGCGCCCTCGTCTGCGGGGGCGGTGATGCCGTATGCGTCAAAAAGCGGTAAAAGCGTCTTAATATGCGTTTCTTCCGCGCGCATGATGTTGGTAAACGGGCGGACGCTGCCGAAATCCGCGATGATGCGCTCATATTCCGCGCGGGCGAGGTATTCGTCCTGGATGGCGTAGGTGAGCATGTCTGCCAGCGTCAGGGTATCGTCATCCAGCGCGCCCTCCGCGCCGTAGCCGGTGAGCGAGAGCGTCTTGTCTGATTCGCTGAGCGAAAAATCCGGATCTGCTGTCGTGTTGGTGTTATAGGAGGGGGCGCAGTCATCGCCTTCGATTCCGCTGTTGCTGTTGGTGTCTCCGTTTCCGCCGCGGTAGCCCGTACTGAGCGCGGTGGTCTCGCCAGGCTGTTTGCCAAAGCCGATGAGCTGCAGATCGTCTTCGCTGTGTGTGCTTGCAACGGGTGCAGCTGCGCAGCCTGCTAGCGCAAGAGTGAGGGTGAGGATCGCAACAAGCGCGATCGAAAATCTTCGTTTCATGATGGTGTACCTCCAGTGGTCACTTGTATGCTTTCATGATAGAGTCCAGTTGTGATGAAATCGTGATGAGTACTTGAGAATATGATGTGAGATTTTCTGCTGAAACGGGGACGTGAATTGAAAAAAAGTAAACGTGAGAATATGATGTGAGATTTTCTGCTGATCCGGGGTGTGTATTGGTAAAAGAAAATGAGTGCGGAAGAAGGGGAAACGGATGCTGCAAACGAAAGCTGCATTTTAGCAGGTGCGGGAGGTAAATACACACGCGCAAAATGGCGGGCACGCGCCCATGCGGAGAAATCGCCTCTGTAGCAGGCAAACAAAAAGCGGCTCGCACTTCTGCGCACCGCCTCACAACGGCTGGGTGAACGGGGCGTATCACGCCTGAGATTCAATCCGGCCAGCGAGCCGGTTATCTTCGGCAGCGGACGGGGCGATTTGGAAACCCTTGCCGAAACGCGACGGGGAGAGCCCGTATTCGCGGAGGAACGCTTTATAGAAGGTCGTGTATTCCAAAAAACCCGCCTGAACGGCACTTTCCCCCGCGCCAACGCCGCGCGCGAGCAGGCGGCGGGCGCGCTGAAGCCGGAGCTTGACGACATACTGATGCAGCGAAACGCCGGATTCCGCGTGAAAGCGGCGCATCAGGTGCGTCTTTCCCATGTGTAGCGCGGCGGCGATGGTCTCTGCGCGTAGGTCGCTCGTTAAATGCGCATTGAGATAGGCCTGCGTACGCCGCAGAAACGCGCTCGAGACAGCGCTCTGTTCTCTGAGGCGGATCATATGGACAAAGATGAGACGGATATAGTCCGCAAAGACCGTATCGCGACCCTCGAATTCCGAAAAATCGCGCTCCAACCGATCCTGCTCGCCATCCAGCAGCAACAGCAGCTGCCCGATGACTGTGCCGTCCGCCTCCGAGAGCCGCAGCTCCAGCGGCTCGCTCCAGTCCTCACCCGAAACGCCCGCGAGTAGCTCCGGCAAAATCCAGAGCACTGTTCGCTGATAAACGCTCTCTTCATCGAGAAAACGCAGAGAATGCGAGCAGCCGGGCGGCAGCAGCAGTAGCGTATTTCTGCCGAGCGGAACCGCGCGATTCTGCATCAAAAACTCCGCGTGGCCGCTGAGGAAGAAATACAGCTCATAGAACTCGTGATGATGCCGGTAGACACGGCGGAGGTTGTTTTCCGCAAAGGAATTCAGCTCGAATCCGTTCGGTAAACATGCAGCGCTAATCGGGTATGTAAAATAACTTCTCATGCGAGCATACTAACAGAATTGTGCGCGTTTTTCAATTGCCTCTCCATACGAACAGCGTTTACAGGGGTGTTGCGATAGCATGCACGCACGATTTTCAATGAAAACGATGGTTTTTGCCATAGCGCAGGCTGGAAAACTGCCTTATAATCAGAATATCTCATAAGGGCGGGTTCTCTTCTTGCCGCAGTATCATCATCTGTTTTCCTGTGTGGAACAATCGAACCATCATTGCCTCTATCGCGCGCAAGGCGTTGCTTCTCGCGTCGATTTTTTGAGCGAATCCCTTTTGCGAATCGCCATTCTACCCGAGGATGAGCGGCTGCTGCCTACCCTCTCCGTCTGTCCCTCGGGTGAACTGCCGCGTGAGGGACGGGACAAGCTTTCGCTCGATGGATTTCCGCTCTTTTCTCCGGCGCATGAGGGAGCGTTTACGTTTGCCTGGAGCGAATACCGCCTCACGGTTGATCCGGTCAACTTTTTGATGAAGCTCACGAAAAACGGACGATCGCTGCTTTGCGACCGCGCGCCGATGGGCCATAACCTTGGCGGTGAATACGGCGATCATGCGCGGCACTATCTCGTACGCGAATCCGGCGAGCGCATCTTCGGCCTTGGAGACAAGGCTGGCGCGCTCAACAAAGCCGGACGCAGGTTTCGCCT
>JAUYTF010000314.1 GCA_030695285.1 Eubacteriales bacterium
CGAGCAGACCAGCGCGGTCATCTACGACATCAGTAACCCCGCAAAGCCGTTTCAGGTGGTTTCCCTCGGGCAGAGCGGCTACTACGTCAGCTCCCGTATGATCGGGGACTATGTCTACCTCGTGACCTCGCAGTATATCTACAGCCCCGTCAAGGGCACGCCGATTACCTATATCCCCGCGACAACCCGAGGAGCGGAGACGAAGCTGCTCATGCCGACCGACCTCTATATCGGCGGCAGCCCGCAGAGCGCCGCGTATACCGTCATCGGCTCCATCAATCTCAAGAGCGGGGCAAACTTTGCCTCCGCTAAAGCGGTCTTCGGCGGGACGAGCGAACTCTACGCCAACGCGGAACACATGCTGCTTGCATTCTCGCGTTATACGGATGAAGCCCTGCCCATCGCGCCCGACAAGGACGGCAAAAACGTGCAGATCACGCGCGGCGGCTCGAGCACCGACCTCGTTCTGTTGGGGCTCTCTGACGGGGAGATTGCCAGGCTTGCCAGCGGCAGCGTGCCCGGCAACCTGCTCAACCAGTTCTCGATGGACGAGTATAAAAACGTCATCCGCGTCGTAACCACGCTCAACAGCTGGGAGCAGCGCATCTATACGGACGGCGTGGACACCTACGAATACGACAGCACCACCGCAAACGCGCTCTACACGCTGGATCTGGACCTCAAGGTGCTCGGCAAGATTGAAAACCTCGCCAAGGACGAGTTCGTCAAGAGCGTGCGCTTCGATGGCGACATCGGCTACTTTGTCACCTTTCGACAGGTCGATCCGCTGTTTGCGGTGGATCTGAGCAACCCTTCAAACCCGCGTGTGCTCAGCGCGCTGAAGATTCCGGGATTCTCGGAATACCTGCACGTATTCAAGCAGAACCTGCTGCTTGGCATCGGCTATGACGCGGATGAAGCCACGGGTAGAATGCAGGGCGTGAAGCTCTCCATGTTTGACACCGCGGACAAGACGAACGTCAAGGAAGTCACCACCGCGAAGGTGGACGCGAGCTGGACGGTGGTTGGCAACAACCACAAGGCCATCCTCGTGGACGCTCAAAAGAACCTGATCGCCTTCCCGGCGGACAGCAACTACTACATCTACCGCTACACGGATAATAGCTTCGAGCTTGCGGCGCGCGTCAGCATGACGGCGGATCTCTCGAGCTGGAACCTCAGGGGTAAGTTCATCGGGGACTACTTCTACGTCCTCGGCGACTCGGGTGTGACGGTCATTTCGCTTAGCGACTTCACCGTGCTCACGACGGTCAAATTCGGCTAAACCAAAGCAACGATAGAGAAGCTATAAAAGCAAAACTGCAAAAGCAAAACTGCAAAAGCAATGCAATAAAAGCGACACAACAAAAGCGGGCGACGTGCCCGCTTTTGTGTTGCCGTAAACCAAGCATGCCCGAACTGTATTTTCCTCTGAAAATGCATAAAAAAACCCGCCGGCATATTGCTTTAAACGAATCAATCCTGTAATATTACACTTAGTTTGTGTAGACAACCATAACCATTTCAGTAGTCATATTCCTATCATATTATATCCTTTGCGGGTCGCCATCCGGCGGGAAAGCACCCTGCCGCCTTGCCGCGATCCAACCAGAAAGGGAACCCATGTGGAGATGTAAGTTCTGTGACAAGACAAATTTTGACGATCAGACGGTTTGCCCGTATTGCACCGCGCCGAATCCCTCAGCGCAAAAGCCCAAGCCCGCAAATGCGCCGCAGAGCCCCGCGCAACCGCAGGGCGGCGTGAATCCGCCCGCGCCGGACTGGAACGCGCGCTACAACCCCGGGGCAAACGCGAAAAGAAATTCCGCAACCAAGCTGGACGCCGTGCTGAAGTACATGGTCATTGCCGCGTCCGCGCTGCTGATCGTCTTTCTGCTTTCTTCGATGCTCAAGCCGTCAGCGCGCGCGGGCGGGCAGACGGATGACGCGCCAAGCGATCAGGCGCTGACCGCTCAGAAAGATGAGTTGCAGGGCGCTCTGGCGAAGGATTCGCCCATGCACGCCGAAACACCGGAGCCCACCAGAGCGCCGGTTGTCACCGATGCGGTCGCGGACCTCTATCTGGACTTCGGGCAGACGTATCAGTGCTCGACCCGCGACTTTGTCCTGCCCTACGATATTGCGGACGATGAGATCACCTGGCGCTGCAGCAAGAACGAAGAGGGAAGCACTTGCGGCAAAGCCGGGCTGATTCGCGCCGGAACCATTCAGGTGGACACCGAATGGCGCTACAATGATGCGGTCATCGTCACAGGTACCACAGAGGAAGGATCGGTCTTGACCTATCGCCTGTACACAGGCGATGGCGAGACCTATGCGTTTGATTGGTCCACCTCCAGCCGCTCGATGAGGGGATATTTAAGCGGGTATGTCATCGTCTCCGACAAGATGATTGTGCAGTGCAGAGGATTTTCGGTTTACTATGAGTATGAACTCACGAATGGTAAGCTTGAAGCCAATGCGTGGTCCGTTTGGGTTCGGGAGGACGGACAGACCT
>JAUYTF010000322.1 GCA_030695285.1 Eubacteriales bacterium
ATGCGCATTTAGGCGATATCCGCGCCGACCTCGTCGTGGGGGATTTTGACTCGCTGGGTTATGTGCCCGCGGGCGAACAAATCGTGCGCCATCCGGCGGAAAAGGACGACACGGACACCATGCTCGCCGCGCGGATTGGACTCGCGCGCGGCTATCGGGCGTTTCTTTTGCTCGGCGGCGTGGGCGGGCGGCTCGATCACACGCTGGCAAACATACAAACCCTCGCGTTTCTGCGCAAAAACGGCGCGCGCGCGGCGCTGCTGGGTGATGGGGAAACCATTACGCTCGTTCAGGATGAAGCGCTGCGCTTTCGCGCGGGGCTGGCCGGCACGATCTCCGTTTTCTCCTATGGGGCGAGCGCGACAGGGGTTTGCGAACGCGGACTTGCCTATGCGCTGCATGACGCGACGCTCACGGACACAAACCCGCTTGGCGTGAGCAATGCCTTTACGGGAGAAGCCGCCGAAGTGCGCGTGCGACAGGGGAGGCTTGTCGTGCTCTATGCGGGCACGCCGGAAGACTGCGGCCTGTTTGACTGTGTTTGTTCGATTTGATGCGCAATTGAAGATATCCTGCTATATTGATTGCTGACGCGCGGAACACGCGCACATACGCTGCAACTTATTCAGTATCAGGGGGGATACGATGTTTCATATTCTTGTCGTGGAGGATGACCGGGCGCTGCGCGAGCTTTTTTGCACCGTGCTCTCGAAAAACGGCTTCGTTTATCACGAAGCGCGGGATGGCTCGGACGCCTGGGACGTGCTCGAAAAACAGTATATTGACCTCGTCGTGACGGATATCATGATGCCGAACATGAACGGCTTTGAGTTCGTCAGGAGCCTGCGCCAAAACGGGATGAATATGCCCGTGCTCATGATCACCGCAAAGGACACGTTTGAGGACATGCAAAGTGGCTTTTTCGCGGGGACGGACGACTATATGGTCAAACCCGTCAACGTCAACGAGATGACCCTGCGCATCAACGCGCTCTTAAAGCGCGCGCAGATCGTCAACGAGAAAAAGATCCGCTTTGAAAACGCGGAGCTGCGATATGAAGATTTGACCGTCTGCATCGGTAGCGACTGCAGCGTTTTACCGCAAAAGGAGTTTTACATTCTATACAAACTGCTCTCAAACCCCAACCGCGTGTTTACCAAACAGCAGATCATGGACGAAATCTGGGGCATGGACACCGAGAGTGACCCGCACACGCTGGATGTACACATCAGCCGCCTGCGCGAGCGTTTCAAGGAGAACGCCCTGTTTGAAATCATCACCATCCGCGGGCTTGGCTACAAGGCGGTGAAGAAAAATGACTAAGCTGCCGCAAATCAAGGCCCGTCCGCGGGCAGCACAGATCTTCGCCGTCATCATCGCAGGCATCATCGCCACATCCACGGTGCTCACCTATGGCATCATCTTTGTGCTGCTCAAGCTTAAGATTGGCACGATCACGGCAGTGGTGACCTCTACGACTTATATGGGCATCTTCACGACCATACTCGGCATCGGCATTGCAGCCTACACGAGCGCAAAGATGCTCTCGCCCATTCTCAAGATCAACGACGCGGCAAAGAAGGTCGCGCGCGGAGACTTCTCCGTGCGGTTGGAAGAAAAGAGCATTGCAAAAGAGATCGAGGAGATCGCCAAAAGCTTTAATATCATGGTCAAGGAGCTCTCCAACACCGAGACGCTGCGAACCGACTTTGTCAGCAACGTTTCCCACGAGTTTAAAACGCCGCTCTCCGCAATAGAAGGGTATGCAACACTCCTGCAGGACGAGCGCCTAAGCAAGGATGAGCAGGCGTTGTATGTCTCACGCATCCTCGAAAACACCAGCCGTCTTTCCAAACTCACGCACAGCATACTCTCTCTTTCTCAGCTGGAAAATCAGGAGATCGTTCTCCAGCAGGAGACTTTTATGCTCGACGAGCAGATACGCCGCGTGCTGCTGGGCTATGAACCGCTCTGGGAGGAAAAAAAGCTCAACATCGACCTCGCGCTCAAGGTGACACCGTATTACGGCAGCAAATCCCTACTTGCGCAGGTTTGGAGCAATCTCATCGACAACGCCATCAAGTTTTCGCGGCCGGGCGGAACGCTCTCGATCTCCTGCGGCATGATTGAGGGCAAGGTGGTCGCCCGTATACGGGATACCGGCATCGGCATGTCCGAAGAGGTGCGGCAGCGCGCGTTTGACAAGTTTTATCAGGGCGAGCGGTCGCATTCCGTGCAGGGCAGCGGGCTGGGGCTCGCGCTAGTGCGGCGCATCGTCTCCCTATGCGGCGGCACCATCGAGCTGATGAGTAAGGAAGGCAAGGGTACGGAAATCACGGTTTCACTCAGCGTCGCACAGCCGCCTTCGTAACCCGCATCCTCTCGCAAAGCCGGTCTTGTTCCGGCAGTCTTCGCGTGCAATACGGCTCCCCAATGCGTTCGGGGAGCCGATTTTGTGTGTTTCTGGTTCGTGATTGAAATTTGGTCGCAGCGCACGTTACGAAAAATACAGCACGGCGGACTCAAACAACCGCATGTCATAGT
>JAUYTF010000332.1 GCA_030695285.1 Eubacteriales bacterium
GGCATTCTCGATAATCCCTACATTCTGATTACCGATAAGAAGATTGGCAACGTACAGGAGATTCTTCCGATTCTCCAGTTGATTGCCCAGCAGAGCAAGTCGCTGCTCATCATAGCAGAAGATGTCGAAGGAGAAGCGCTCACCACGCTCGTTCTTAACAAACTGCGTGGCACGTTTAACTGTATCGCCGTCAAAGCTCCCGGCTTTGGTGATCGCAGAAAAGCGATGCTTCAGGATATTGCAGCCCTCACCGGCGGCGAAGTGATCACCTCTGAAATCGGCCTCGACCTCAAGGAAACCCAGCTATCTCAGCTCGGTACCGCCCGTCAGGTCAAAGTGGGCAAGGAAAACACGATCATCGTCGAAGGCGCTGGTAACCCCGATGACATCAAAGCGCGCGTTTCCGCGATTAAGATGCAGATTGCCGAGACCACTTCTGATTATGACAAAGAGAAGTTACAGGAGCGTCTCGCCAAACTCGCAGGCGGCGTTGCCGTCATAGCGGTCGGTGCGGCCACCGAAACCGAGATGAAGGAGTTCAAACTCCGCATCGAAGATGCTCTGGCCGCAACTCGCGCGGCTGTGGAAGAGGGCATCGTCCCCGGCGGCGGCGTGGCTCTGCTTAACGTTTCTTCACGCGTCAGAAAGCTTGCCGATGAATCCACAGGCGATTACAAAACTGGCGTCAACATCATTCTGCGCGCACTGGAGGAGCCGATTCGTCAGATCGCGACCAACGCGGGCGTGGATGGCGCAGTCGTTGTCGAAAACGTGCGCCGCGAAAACAAACCCGGCTACGGCTACAACGCTGCGAAGGATACCTATTCGATCCTTGCAGACGAGGGTATTATCGATCCGACCAAGGTCGTCCGCAGCGCGCTTCAGAATGCGGCTTCCGTTGCGGCCATGATGATCACCACAGAGAGCCTCGTGACAGATATCCCGACACCTCCATCACCCGCCGCAGCGCCCGGTCCGGACATGGGCGGCATGTATTAAGCCAGAATAGCGACATAGTAAAAGCAGGGTGCGCCGCGTGCGTACCCTGCTTTTTTGCGCGTTATGTTAGGGATCCACTGATTTAATAGAACCACAACCCACTGCATAGTATACTAGAAGCATCAAATGGATGTGCGTCAGAGCAGGACGAATTCTATTTTGCTCCATGGGATTACTATGGCCAATTGAGGGTAATCGGCCATTTCCACCGTCGGATTGATTCAATCTAGGCTGAAAATGACGCTTCTCCCTCGAGAAATCAGGTTGCCCTTGCGCTGGTAGCTAAAAAGAGTTATTAATCAGCGGTTCCAAATTTATCTATTAGACTATCGAGAGATGTATCATGAATCAACTCAAAGTGCAAAAATGGATACTTATTGCAATCCTGGTTTTAATCATATTGTTTGTTTCAGTGATATTAGTTTTCAGATTAATCAACACCGGTAAATACAAAGTAAGCGGGAACGATGGCACACAGGAAAGCGGTTTCGTAAGTATCAACGACTGTGAGATATACGTACAGATCAGGGGACAGCACATCAGTAATCCCGTTATCGTTTTTGTTCACGGCGGTCCGGGGTTCCCTCTGACATACCTTTCCGCATACCATCAATCGTTTTTAGAAGACGATTATACTTTCGTGAACTATGACCAACGCCACAGCGGCAGATCGTATTATCAAAACGAAAGCACCACAGAAACGCCAACCGTCCATATAATGCTCTCTGAACTCGATCAAATTGTTGCGTACACAAAACAACGACTCGGTACTGACAAGGTGATTATCATGGGTCAGTCGTGGGGTACAGTGCTTGGCAGCATCTACACACAGCAGCATCCCGAAAATGTGCGCGCCTATATCGGTACCGGACAGGTCATCGATTTTGATATGGGAAAAATCGTGTCCGGACAGAATGCGCTTGAAATCGCGAAAGCAAACGGCGACACCGAAAACGCTGCTGTACTCGAAGAAGCAATAAGTACTTTCGAAAAGGTACTCAACATCGATGATGTGGACATCGAGAACCTCGAATCGCTCATACTAAGTTCGATGGCTTATTTGCGAAGCGACGGCGAAATGTCCCGTATGACGCAGCTGCTCCTCGGAATCACATCACCGTTCATGAACCTTAACGATATACGCTGGTTTTTGAATGCGTCTAGTACGCGGAAAATCATTGATCTTGAAAAACATTTGATCAATTATATGTATTTCGAATTCGATGTCAGCCAATTGTATGCGCAGTATGATGTCCCAGTATACTACATACAGAGAGACAGTGATTATATAACACCGACCGAAATGGTGGAAGCGTATTGCGGAGATATCTCCGCTCCGCAAAAACAGATAATACAAATTGAAAACACAGGCCATACACCGTTTCTAGATAACCCAGCCGCTTTTGCACAAGCCGTACTGTATGTTCTCGGCAAAAACTAAGATTAATTGGTATTCATTCGTTGTGCTTCAGCAATAATAGATATTATCTATTGAAAAATAGATTTGCGGATGTTTTTTAAAAGCATCACCACCGACAACGGTTCGGAGTTTTTAGACTTTACCAACGTTAAACAGCGGGGCACGGACGTCTACTTTGCGCATCCGTATGCGTCATGGGAACGGCCTGTAAACGAGCGCCACAATGGCCTTCTGCGCAGATACATCCCCAAAGGGGTCTCCATTGAAAACTTCTCTCCAAAGCAGGTTCTATTCTTCGCCGACGAACTCAACGGTCGTCCCCCTAAGCGACTAGGCTACCGAACCCCTGAAGAGCTTTTCGATGATTTCCTAGATAGCGTCTACGCCGCCTGAACCCCAGTCATCCTTCTACCCATGTGTTCAACTTGCAGTTGCGATTTGCGATTGAAAAATTGAGCGCTGGCGTAGGGACTACAGCGAGTTCCATCCGCACAGCGCTACTTTCATGCCTCACTCCGGCTGAATTTGCCCAGAAAGCAGACTCTGGGACATTCAACCCAGCTTGCTCTCTACAAATACCGCGTGAACCATTCTATCATCGCCTCGCGGTATTGAGTCAGCTGTTCCAGTCGCTCCGGCTGGCCATGCCCGACATGTGGAAACAGAATCATGCGCACCGGTAGATCGCTGTGCGTATCCAATAACGCAGTAAAAAATTGATGTGCCTCCGCCACGGGACAACGCAAGTCCTCTATGCCGTGCAAAATTAGTATCGGCGCAGACACGTTCTGTACGCCGATCACAGCAGATTTTTCAAGCTGTGCTTTCATGAAATCTAAAAAAGACTCGTATTCGCTGCTATCTCCCTGCATGTCACTGCTGGCATAGCTGATCAGTTCATTCGCGATACTCCGCTGCGTTACAAAGCAGCAAAAGCGCTTGCTATGTGTCGCCATGTAGTTCACCATATAGCCGCCGTAACTTCCACCAGTTGCGCCGATACGCGCAGGATCGATAAAGTCGAACGAACGGCAAGCAACATCCACAAATTGCAGAAGATCGGTGTACGCATTTCCATTAAATGCATTTCCGGCAGCCAAATGCGCTTTTCCGTAGCCGCTGCTTCCGCGCGGATTGCAAAATAGCACGGCAAATCCAGCAGCGGCAAGGCACTGAAATTCAAAATCGAAACACGGCGTATAGTAAGGGTGCGGCCCGCCATGGATATACAAAACGGCAGGATACTTTCGCCCCTCCTCCATGTTGGCCGGAGGCAGCACCCAGCCCTGAATACGGCCTTCACCGTCAAGTGTATCTAGCCAGACCTCACGAGCGATGCCAACTTCACGCTCCTGTAAAAAAGCATTCGTATGCGTGATTTGACTGACTTGTTTTCCAGTTGCTTCGTCAATCAAACAATATTCACAAGGTGCTTTTGCGTCCCCGAACGCTACGAGTAGCAAACCTCCTTGCGGCTTGCCAATACCCATAAACGAGCCTTCTTCCCCAAAGAGCAGTGTTACCTTCGATTCGCCGTAAAGCGAAGCTTTAAAGATGCTTGTTCTTCCATTGTTGCCACATAGGAAGATGACATGCTTCCCATCCGACGAGAGTTGCGCTCGTTCATAGCATCGCGCGCCTGAAACGTTATATGGGAACGCCACGCATTCGTACGCCGCCCCGCTGTCGTTAAAGATATCACGCTCATCGCTTCCATCGAGGTTCACACGAAGCAGTCGCGAAGGCGGCATGCCTTTTTCATGGCGCGGATCGGATGCATCCCCTGGCAGATATGCCGCTACGACAGATTTTCCGTCCGGTGTGACGAGTGGCTGAAACGGAATTGGGTAGCTCACGATAGCGCCAAGACTAGAAATTCGTTTAATCTCACCACCGCCAGCCGGAACGGTAAACAGATCCGCGCCAATTGACTCCTGCTTCGAACGCGCGCGCCCACTGATGAATACGATGAGCGCACCGTCAGGAGTAAACGTCGGGAACAGATCGTCCCAGTCTCCGTCGGTCAGGCGAACCATATTTTCGTTCAGATCAACCGTCCAAATGTGTGTGTGCCGCATAGAAACAAAGCCAGCACCATCGAACTTGTACCCGAAGTCCGTGATTGCTACTGCATTGTCACGTATTGTTTCGCCGCTCGATAATCCCGCTTCTAATGATTCCTCCTCTGAACAAAACAACAATCGATCCCCCATAGGCGACCATGAAATGGTATGCGCGCCGATGGGTTTTGTCAGCTTTGTAATTGTACCCTGATCGAGGCTGATCACACAGACGCATCCATCGGAAATCATCGCGAGCGTTTTCCCGTCCGGCGAGAAACGCGGTTCGCTCTCTCTTTTACCGCCACAAGTAAAAAAACGCTCCTCACCATTTGATACGTTTTTTGTCACAATGCGGGAGGTGCGTTTCCGGTTTGCATGATAACCACTGTGTACAAAGCAAATTTCATTCGCTATTTCACAGTATTCGCCGCAGCGCATTTGTTCAAATCGGTCTAGGTCGTCAAGTTCAAATGCGCTTTTCATCATTTGATTTCTCCTCCGCGATGTACCGTACGAACCAGTTGTTGAGTTCCGTCAGGTGTCGGATTTGCGAAAGCGGCTTGCCCGTCCGCGTAATCCCGTGGTTTTCATCTGGAAACATCACAAGCCTCACCGGCAGTTGTGGTCTACGTTCTCGAAGCGCGACAAACAGCTGCTCCGACTGCTCGAACCCGCAGCGGTAGTCTTTATATCCGTGCAGCAGCAATAGCGGCACGTCAATTTCGTCCACGTTCCGAATTAGGCTGCGTTCCGCGCGTTTCATCAGATATTCGCGCATGTCAACTTTTTCAGGCGCGCAGGAAGAAGACGCAAAGCCCATATCTCCCGTACCGTAAGATGTTGCGGTGTTGCAAAGGATTCTCTGCCCTACGGCCGAGCAAAAGCGCTTGCTTTGGCTGATGAATTTGACAGTCATGTAGCCGCCGTAACTGCCACCGGTTACACCAACTCGGCATATATCGATGAAGCCGAGGCTTTCCGCAAGGTCGACTGCTCCGACAAGGTCATTCCATGCAGCTTCGCCCCAAGCAAGATCGCTGCCTGAAAAACGCCTTCCGTAGCCCATGCCTCCTCGCGGATTGCACCAGATTACAGCGATGCCAGCTGTAGATAACGCGCGAAACTCATGCCAGAAATCGTTTACATAGCAGCATTCCGGACCACCGTGGATGTCAAGAACTGCCGGATATTTTCTGTCCGGCTCGCGTGAGCAAGGCTCCATCACCCATACATCTGTTTTACCCCCCTCGAAGGGCAGTTCCAATCGATGAACGGGCGCAAGCGCATATTCATTTAGCCATTCGTTTTCGTGTGTCAGTTGCGCCAGCATTCCATTTGAATACCGATACAGTTCGCCGGGGGTTTTCTGATCTCCGCCTACATATAGAATCATGCCGTCTTGCCCGACGCAGAACGCGTGTACGGACAGTCCGCCGGTTTCAACGGCTTCAACAAGACCCAGCCCGTCCGGAAGCATGCGAAAAACCCTCTCGTCCCCCTGCCAACAGGATAAAAAGTATAAATATCCGTTTGCGGTTCCCAGCAGAGGGCCATCAGCTCCATATACACTACGCCCAATCGGATGATTATAAAAGCTATGGCAGGTTTCCGGAGCATCCTCGGAAAACAACGGCTTGACATCTCCGTCCTTTACCAGGAAGAGCCATTCGGAAAGTCCGCCATCCTCGTGAGCTTTATATGCGGAAAACACAATGCCACCATTAAAAAAGCAGGCTGGACAATCAGGGGAAACGTCTGCTTTCTGCGTCAATTGTGTGACTAATTCTCCATCGAACAGAAATACTTCGCTCTCTTCCGCATGGATGCCGGAGTAGGGTTTGCCGTAGAATGCAAGCTTCGTTCCGTCAGGAGAGAACGACGGCATACTGCATTTTGTAGTCGAATCTCCAATCAGGCATACTCCGCCGCCCGGTGCTACAATCGCAATACGCGTCCTGCTTCCGTCAAGCAGCCCATAGGAAGCGTCCAGTTTATACATAAAGTCTTCTATGATCACAGGGGTAGATTCACCCTTTTCCAGCCATTCTGTCTTTTCAGTTTCGCTCATTTCTGTAAAAATCAAATCTTCCTCGTCCGGCCAGCACGCAACCGCTGCCGCAATCCTTCCATCCGGTGACACGCAGAACGACTCCACGCCATGCCGGAAGGTCGTTTTTTGTTCCGGCTTTCCACCGTCAGAAAACCAGACCTGATGCTCGCCGGAAATGTCTGACAAAAAATAAACGCCAAGCTTCTCATATTGCGCTCGGCATGCATGCTGATCGCAAAGCTGACGTGTTTGTCCTGTTTGATTGTTGGTGATCAAGACGCGCGGTTCAAAAGTGTTTTTCTCTAAATCAACCGTATAGCGCGTAAACGCGGTGAATCG
>JAUYTF010000334.1 GCA_030695285.1 Eubacteriales bacterium
GATGACGCAAATTCTAATCGATACGGACGCGCGCATCAGCGCCATCGACGAGCGGTTGTATGGCTCGTTTATCGAGCACATGGGGCGCGCGGTTTACACCGGCATCTATGAGCCGGAGCACGAGCGCGCGGATGCGTTCGGGTTTCGGCAGGATGTTATGGAATACATCCGTCCGCTCAACCTCGCCTGTATTCGTTATCCCGGTGGGAATTTCCTTTCCGGATACAACTGGCTCGATGGCATCGGGTCAAAGGAGAGTCGCCCGGTACGAGCGGAGCTCGCCTGGTTTGCGTTGGAACCGAATCAGGTCGGTACTGATGAGTTTCTACAGTGGTGCGAACGCCTCGGCGTCTCCGCGATGCTTGGCGTCAACCTTGGCACGGGCACGCCGCAGAGCGCCTGTGATCTGCTGGAGTACGTCAATGGCGCGTTGCCAACGCAATACGCCAATCTCCGGCGTGCGAACGGGCACGACGCGCCTTACAATGTCAAACTCTGGTGCCTCGGCAACGAGATGGACGGGCCCTGGCAGATCTGCGCAAAGACCGCGGAAGAATACGGCCGGACTGCCTGCGAAACCGCAAAGATGATGAAATGGCTCGATCCTTCGATCGAAATGGTTGCTTGCGGAAGTTCGTTTCGAACCATGCCGACGTTCGGCGCATGGGAAAAAACAGTGCTCACGCACTGCTTCCCTTACATCGACTATCTTTCGCTGCACCAGTATTATCAAAACAACGATGGAGATGTGCCTTCTTTTCTTGCGCGCAGTGTCGAGATGGATCGCTTCATCCACGAGGTTGCGGAAATCTGCCGCGCGGAAAAGGCGCGCAGAAAAAGCGCGCACGATGTGTTTCTCTCGTTTGATGAATGGAATGTCTGGTATCACTTTCAGAAGGAAGGCGTTTTCCCAGAGAAGTGGACCTTTCCGCGCGCCATCGAGGAAGAAATCTACGACGGAGCGGACGCGTTGCTCGTCGGTTGCATGATCAACGCTCTGTTGCGCAATGCGGATGTGGTGAAAATCGCCTGCCTTGCGCAGCTCGTCAACACCATCGCACCGATCATGACCGAGCCCGGCGGCAAAGCATGGGTTCAGACGATCTATTATCCTTTTCTCTACGCCTCACGATTCGGGCGCGGATATTCTCTGGACATCGCGATTGACACGCCCACCTACGATTGTTCAGCTGGAAGCGGTATCCCCGTGATAGATGGCGTAGCAACGCTTTCCGAAGACGGGCATGAAATCGCTCTGTTTTTAGTAAACCGAAGCATGAAGCAAGAACAGGCGTGCAGTATCTCATTTAAAAACGAAACAACCGTTTCTGTCGAAGAATGTGTTTCCCTCTGCGATTTTCCCGCGGACGCGGTGAACACGGCGGATGCTTCGCCAGTTCTGCCAAAGCAGAACCTACGTTACGCAGTGAGCCAAGGCGTTCTCAATATCACCCTGTCCAAGTTTTCCTGGAATATGGTTCGACTCAAGGTTGAATGAATTTGACTGCGCATATTCGATCATGAGACTCTCAGTGTTTCTGAAATCTATCGGGTCATGCAATTGATGCTTCTATGCGGCAAGTAAACTTCCTTTGGAAAATAGTATTGTGCATCGAATTCTCGCGATATGACGATAAGCCCATTCTTCTTACAGGTCGTACCATAGTTATTCCCCTGCTTCTTCTCTCTGTAATAGGATGCAACGATTCTCTCAGTCTTAGAGATATCTTGCGGCCGTGTTTGCTATGCAAATCATTTCTTGCCGTTTTCCTGATTGATCAGTTGCAAAATCGTAATCAGCAATTGAAAACTCATGGCCATATCTTTCGCATTGCCAACATTCAATACGAAACTGTCATGCGTCTCAGGATGATACCAGGCGTGAACACCCGTAACGCCGATATGACCTTGCAGGCGCGGCATGCCCTTCAAAAGAAAGAAGAACTCTTCAAAGCGAACTTGCATCATGCCTGTTGAATAGTATAATCCTTGTCGAAAACGATGATCGAAACTCGACATGATATCGATAGACTGCTGGCTGATGAATGCGCCGTTTTGCAGATGATCGAGAAACTTCAAAAGATCTTCAGCTGTCGTGGATAATCCGCCGCCTGAAAAATCGCAGCTCACGCTCTGAAACAAATGCACATCCACGTTGTTGATGAAAAGCGGCGCCAGTGCGGTTGGATCAAATCCGTCCCCATAGAAGCACAAATCGGTATCGTGCATGCCTGCCGACTCGAACAACAAGGTTTTCAGCACCTGATGAAAAGGCATATCAAACGCAGCTTCTGCAATGAGCCCCAAGAGAATGAATCCCGTGTCTGAGTAGAAGAACTTTTCACCGGGTTTGGCAACAGCCTGTTGTCTGTTTCTGGTGAAATCCAACAAATCCATCGGCATCCACATGGTATCCGGATGCTGAATGACATCGTCAATAAACAAAGAGCCATCCATCGTTTTGCTTTCAAAATAATCGTTTACACCAGAAGTATGGCTCAAGAGTTGCTTCACCGTAATCTCTTCTTTATAGTCATGGCCACGAAAAACAAAGAGCCGATCCAGAATCTCCGGTTTCAGAATCGTGTGAATGCGGCTCTCCAGGCTCAGTTTCCCTTGCTCATTGGCCGCGAAAATAACAGTGGCGGTCATCAGCTTTCCAACGCTTGCGCTGTGAAAGCGCTGATTTGGAGTGGTGCTGGAGAATCGATATCGAAGTCCGAGCGAAGGCAGATTCATCGCAAACTGGAGTGTCTTCATCTTTTTTACGTTTTTTTGCAGCAGATCATCCATTTTCTTCGTAAGCATAGATTTCACCTCAATCAATTGATTTTTTTACAGATTCTCATAAAGGGGTTTTGGAGGAATGACACTGTTCTTCGCGTTTCGAGCTGCATCCAACCAATGAACCCCGCAAAAAGAATCGAAGTCCCGTCTGCGCTAAGAAACGGTATAGCAACTTACTTCACCGGCGGAATTCTGACCAAGGGGTTCAATACACATCACAGGCATACTTCACCCTAACACGAGATTATGGCATTACGCCTTCCATGTCAAGGCGTGGAAACTGCTACGATAATGCAATGGCGGAAAACTTCTTTAGCATTCTGAAAGCAGGATGTATCCATCGCCGCAAACCCAAAACGATCAACGAAGCTCGATTGCTCATTGATCAATATATCTATTTCTACAACCATGAGCGCATCGAGCTGAAAACGAAACTGACGCCGCTCGAAAAACGACGCCAGTTCGCGTAATCTCATGAAATTCTACGACAGGGCTTCTTATTTGTGTCCTATCGATGGGGTTCAGTCCATTCTGACGGGCTTCGTTATTTCAACCATCTGCCACACAACTGCTTGTCATGTTTCTACCGCTTTTTTTCGATATGAAAAGCGCTCTATCCGCTGCGCTGATCAACTCCGTATTGTGCAGGTTTTTGCCGGGGAACATCGTTGCCACACCCACGCTGATCGTCACAAACTCGCCAACAGAGGAACGCGCGTGTGGAATGTTCAGTGACTCAACGGCGAGCCTCAGTTTTTCGGCGATGATAAAAGCGCTGTCCAGATCCGTATTTGGCAAGACGCAGACAAACTCTTCGCCGCCGTATCTGGCCAATAGGTCTGTTTTACGAACGATGACCTTCGAGAGCGCATGCGCGATTTGCGCCAGGCATGTGTCTCCGCCTTGATGCCCGTAGTTATCGTTGTACTGTTTAAACAAATCGATATCCATCATGATCAGAGAGATGGACATAGAGGCACGGACCGCCAGATTCCAGGTCGATTCCAGATACTCATCAAACCTTCGGCGGTTCGGAATTCCGGTTAAACCGTCGATATATGACATGTTCTCCAGGTAATCCCGGTATTGCTTTAACTCAACATGCATGCTCACTCTTGCTTTCACGATCACGGAGTTGAACGGCTTCTTGATATAATCGACCGCGCCCATATTGAATCCGAAGATCTCTTCTTCTTCATTCACTTTTCCGGTCACGAAAATGATCGGGATTCGCTTTGCCAGCGGATCGGCTTTGAGCCGCCTGCAAACCTCATACCCGTCGATGCCGGGCATGATGACATCCAACAGAATCAAATCCGGCGGATTCTCGGAAAAAGCGATTTCAAGCGCCTTTTCTCCGCTGATTGCAGCGCGAATTTTATACTCCGTTCGCAATAGCTCGGCCAGAATGCTGATGTTTTCCTTCGCGTCATCAACAATCAGTATCGTCGGTTGCTCGAAAATACTATTCATCGCCTTCACCATCCAATCTGATATTCAAGTCCGCCGCGATTTTTCTCAGAGGTTCTTTTGCCGCTTCAAAGTCAAATCCATCGATGTTTCTCACGATTTCCCGGATTTCATCCGCAAATCTATATTCAAACACCCTTTTCAGTTCGTCCAGTGCTTGTTCCGCGTCGATATTATCTTCCCAGATCAGGCGTGCCATTTTCTGCAAAATCGGTTCGCCTTCGGCATCCGCAGTTTCGGTTGTTTCATGCGCCGGATTCGTACGATTTACGCCATCAAGCGTTTCCACAACTTCTTTGACTGCGAAGAAAGCCTCGTCCAGCTGGGTTAGCAGGCGATCGCAGTTGCCCGCGGGCTCTGTCCGTAACGCCGTCTCGAGTAGCTCGGCAATGCGGGATATTTCGTTTGCCGAGAGATTTCCTGCAACGCCTTTGAGCGTATGCGCCAGCCGTCCTGCCTGCTCCATGTTGTGTGCAGCGATCGCTTGTTTGATGCCGTCTGTATCAGACGTGTAGTTCTGAACGAAATCCTTCAGCAGTTTTTGATATAGTCTTGCGTTTCCGTTGACGCGGCCAAGCCCTTCCTGCAAGTCAACCCCCGGCATGCGTCTGGCAAAATCGGCTTCGGCTTTTGTGCCGGTGTCTATTTGGGAAGGCGCTTCCGTGTTTCTATTATCCGTGCCAGCCTCTTGTTTTGCCCATTTTAGAATTGTGGTGAACAAATTTCTCGGGTTGATGGGTTTGCTCACATAGTCGTTCATGCCGGCCGCTTTGCACTCCGCTTCTACGCCCTGCATGGCGTGCGCGGTCATTGCAATGATCGGCAGATCCTGATTCTTGCGGTCGGCTCGAATGAGTTTTGTTGCTTCATACCCGCCCATAACCGGCATTTGCAAATCCATCAGCACCAGATCATATGCGTGCGCGGCGATCGCTTCCAGCGCCTCTTTCCCGTTATTGGCAATCTCAACCCTGGCGCCAGCGCTACTTAATATCTCCATTGCAACTTCCTGGTTGATCGCATTGTCCTCCACAAGAAGGATATGCATGCCTTCGATTCGAATATCTGCCTCGCCTTCCCCTTCATTTGCGGCGCTTAGTATCGTCATCCCGGATTTATCCATGTCAAACATGTTCACTATCGTATCAAACAGTAAGGATTGATTGATTGGCTTCATCAGAAAACTGTTGATGCCGATCTTCTCCGCTTTTCTAGCGACCTCTTCTCTTCCGAATGCAGAAACCATGATCGCCATAGGCATATGGTCGATGCTTTTATCGTTCAGAATCGTCTTTGCTGCTTCGATTCCGTCCATTTCCGGCAT
>JAUYTF010000339.1 GCA_030695285.1 Eubacteriales bacterium
CTCCTGATTCAACAGGCGCAGCTGTTCTTCAAATGTAACTCGCATCAACCGAACCTCCCCGTTATATAATCTTCTGTGCGTTTGTCCTGCGGAATGCTAAAGAGTTTTTGCGTGTTTCCGTATTCAATGATTTCTCCCAGCAGGAAGAAAGCGGTGTTGTCGGAGATACGCGCTGCCTGCTGCATGTTGTGCGTTACGATGATTATAGTATATTTTTCACGCAACGTCACGCAGAGGTCTTCGATTCTGCCAGTGGAGATCGGATCGAGTGCGCTGGTCGGCTCATCCATGAGCACGACTTCCGGCTCGACTGCGAGCGCGCGCGCAATGCAGAGGCGCTGCTGTTGTCCGCCGGAGAGTCCGAGCGCATCCTTACGTAGGCGGTCTTTGAGCTCGTCCCATATCGCCGCGTCGCGCATGGATTGCTCTACGACATCGTCGAGTTTGGCTTTGCCGCGAACACCGTGGGTGCGCGGACCGAAAGCGACATTGTCGTAAACGCTCATGGGGAAAGGGTTGGGCTTTTGGAACACCATGCCGACGCGCTTGCGCAGCATCGTCGTATCCATACTGCCGTTGTAGATGTCCTTGCCGTCAAGCAATACTTTTCCGGTGATGTGGCAGTCCTCAACGAGGTCGTTCATGCGGTTGAGCGTGCGCAGGAGTGTGCTTTTCCCGCAGCCACTGGGGCCGATGAATGCCGTGATCTGCCGCTCTGAAATTTTCAGCTCAACGTTTTTCAGCGCTTGCATCTGGCCATAGTACAGATCCAGATTTTCAATTTCAAATTTGTTCATATCCTAATTTCCTTTTACTTGGGCACTGCGCCCGATTGCGACTGTATCGATTCGAAGGATTCCCATTGCGGTTAAACCTTTCGCCGCGTCATTTTTTTCGCCAGCACAGCAGAGAGGGCGTTGATGCCGACGACGATCACAAGCAACACGACCGCCGTGGCATAGGTTTGTTCGATATACAATCCCTCTTGCGAGAGCGCATACATATGCACAGAGAGCGTGCGCGCAGAGTCCATGATGCCGGAGACGGTGTCCGAAGACGTGCCAGCTGTATATATGAGCGCTGCCGTTTCGCCGACGGTACGGCCGATGCCGAGGATTACTCCCGCGAGTATGCCGGGGATTGCGTCCGGCAGCACCACGCGAAATACGGTTCTCAACCTACCTGCGCCAAGGCCGAAGCTGCCCTCGCGGAAGCTGTCCGGAACACTCATGAGCGCTTCCTCGGAGGTGCGCAGTATGACAGGCAGAATCATGATGGAGATCGTCAGCGCGCCGGAGAGCATTGAAAAACCCAGCTTGAGCGCGGTGACAAAAAACAGCATGCCGAAGAGCCCGTACACGATGGAGGGGATGCCCGCCAGCGTCTCGGCGTTCATGCGGATAATGCGGACAAGCTTGCTGCCGCGCTTTGCGTACTCCACCAGATAGATCGCGGCAAATACGCCAAGGGGCACCGAGATCAAAAGCGCGAGCCCCGTCATCAGAATCGTATTGAGTAGCGCAGGCAGCATCGAAAGGTTATTCGTGGTGTAACGCCACTCAAACAACTTCCAAGAAAGATTCGGAATGCCCCTGACGAGTATGTATCCAACCACGAAGAGCAACGCGCCAACGGTAATAAACGATGCGATATAGACCGAGAACCGGAGGATGGTAGCCGTTACGTTTTGACGTTTCATGCGTTATTCCTCCGTTTCGTCAGCGAAAAGAGAAAGTTGATGATCAGAATGAAGACAAAGAGCACGACAGCCGTGGCAATGAGCGCCTCGCGATGCAGATCGGCCGAGTAACCCATCTCCATGACGATGTTGGTCGTGAGTGTGCGAAGGCCTTTGAGAATGCCCTGGGGCATGCGAGGCTGGTTGCCTGCTACCATGATGACAGCCATCGCTTCG
>JAUYTF010000342.1 GCA_030695285.1 Eubacteriales bacterium
AGGTCGTGGGTTCAATTCCCACTACTCACCCCATTTTACCGATTCAGCGTACTATGGGGTGTCGCCAAGCGGTAAGGCACCAGACTTTGACTCTGGCACTCGTAGGTTCAAATCCTGCCACCCCAGCCATTTTTTTTGATCCGCTAGCTCAGTTGGTAGAGCACCTGACTTTTAATCAGGTTGTCCGGAGTTCGACCCTCCGGCGGATCACCATTTTTTTCTGCCGATGTAGATCTGTGTGCGGGTGTGGCGGAATTGGCAGACGCGCCAGATTTAGGTTCTGGTGCCCGAAAGGCGTATGGGTTCAAGTCCCTTCGCCCGCACCAAAGCTTCTAGTCGGTACCCTGCGGGAGTAGCTCATTTGGTAGAGCGCAGCCTTGCCAAGGCTGAGGTAGCGGGTTCGAGCCCCGTCTCCCGCTCCATTCATAAACGGACAGCGCATTTGCTCGTTTATGAATGGAGATTTTGTTTATAAAGCGCTCTTGCAGCTTTTATTCTCCGCGTGAAGGAGCTCGGCTATAAGATTTCGACAACTTCATTTTCCGCGTGCAGGTATAGTGTAGCGGTAACACATTAGCCTTCCAAGCTGAGATCACGGGTCCGAATCCCGTTACCTGCTCCAAGCAACAAACAAAAGCAGACGATCACTCGCCTGCTTTTGTTTTACGTTGTGCGCGTTTTGCGCTATCATATAGTTACATCAATCGCAACCGATCCGCCGATAGACAATGCGCAATTCCGGTCAAGAAATTGCACACCATATCATGCTATCCTTTCTTCGGGTGGTGAAACATGACGAACAACGAGGAAAAAATAAACGCAGTGCGCCGGATGCAGGAATACATCATGGCGCATTATCAAGAGGAAGTAACCCTGCCGGATTTGGCGAAGGCCGCGCTATACTCGCCGTGGCACGCGTTGCGCGCATTCTCCGAGCTGGTGGGGAAGACACCCTTTGATTTTCTGCGCGCGGTGCGGCTCTCGTTTGCAGCAAAGAAACTGCGGGATACGAGCATGAGCGTTCTGGATGTCGCTTTGGAGTCCGCGTTTGGCTCGCACGAGGGATTTACAAAGGCGTTTTCGCGCGAATTCGCCATATCGCCCCAGCGATACCGCAAAGAAGCGCCGCCGATTCCGCTCTTTTCGTATTATCCTGT
>JAUYTF010000343.1 GCA_030695285.1 Eubacteriales bacterium
TCTATCACTTTGACGACGAATACCTGCTCAAAGCGTTGCCGACCGCTGTACGCACGGAGCTGACTACGGATGAATTTATCGACAGCATTAAGATCTGCACCGTACACGCGGATGGCTCTCTCTCTATCTTCGCGCTCAAGACACAGTCTCAGGACTTGATTCAGCAAGTGACGGACTATCTCAATAGCGCGAATAACGTGCCGCAGGAGATGAGCAATCAGCTCAAGGACGGCATTTCGAATTTGCAGGTTGCGCTCAGCGGATATCAATATTCCGAGATCGAGCCGCTATATGTAAAACTGTCCAACGATTTTCTTGCGCTGCAGAACTATATGGCGCAGCAAGCGCAGAACAACAATGGAGGTTAATGCGTGACGATGCAGAGTGAAACGAGCGGCAGATGTGCGCTGGAAGAGGCGTATACACAGGAGCGTGAGCGTCTGTTCGCCCTCGCGGCAAAAGATGAACCGCAAGGCGAATACCGCAAGCTTGTCTTTGGCGAGGGCGCACGGGGCGCGCGCATTCTGCTCATTGGCGAGGCGCCGGGGGCAGAGGAGACGAAGCTCGGCCATCCGTTCGTTGGCAAGGCGGGCAAGCAGCTCGACGCGCTGTTTTGCCGCTTTGGCGTGATGCGTGAGGACGCGTTTATTACAAACGTGGTGAAGTATCGCCCCGTCATCCGCTCTGAGAAAAGCGTTCGCAACCGCACGCCGCTGCCCACGGAAGTCAAGGCTGCGCTTCCTCTTCTAAAAACGGAACTGCTGAGCATCGCTCCGAAACTGATCCTCACGTTAGGCAATACCCCGCTCAAGGCGGTCTTTGCGCTGGTCGGGCAAAAGCCGCCAAGCATTGGAAGCGCGCACGGTCAGATGCAGAAGATTGAAATCGAAGGGATCACAACTTCGCTCGTTCCGCTATATCATCCCGCCAGCGGCATCTATAACCGTGCCTTGGTCGAGGTGATGGAGCAGGATGCGGCGTTCGTCGGCAGCGTGGTGCACTCGCTCGAAGATTGATCGCTTTTTGCGAGAACTACCGATACTATACGGCTTACACCAAATTGTGGTATAATAAGTGTTAGAGTATTTCGAATTTTTAGATTGAAACTTACAAGGAGCATACTATGGCGCAGAAAGTATTAATTGCAGACGACGATCAGGTCGTACACGAGGCGCTGGGCATCTATCTCAAGGCCGAAGGATTTGAGGTTGTCGACGCGTTCGATGGCGTATCCGCTATCGAAAGCATCACGCCTGAGGTTGTGCTCTGCGTGCTGGATATCATGATGCCGAAGATGAGCGGCATCGAGGTTTGCCGCGAAATACGCAAGACTTCGCAGCTGCCGATTCTCATGCTCACCGCCAAGGGTGAGGAGATCGACCGTATTGTCGGTCTGGAACTCGGCGCAGACGACTATATCGTCAAGCCTTTCAGCCCGCGCGAGGTGGTCGCCCGCATCAAGGCGGTGCTTCGCCGTGCGAGTGAACAGCCAAAGAGTGACACAAGCGTGGTTACCTACAACGGACTAACCATCGATCTCAAGAGCTACACGGTGACGCTGCGCAATCAAGCAGTGATCTGCACGCCCAAGGAAATCGAAATCCTGCATATGCTGGCCTCTAATCCGGGTCAGGTATTCACACGCGAGCAGCTCTTATCCCGCGTCTGGGGATATGACTTCGCGGGCGAAACGCGCACGGTGGATACGCACATCAAGCGCATCCGCGCGAAGCTCGATTCTACGGGCCTTGGCTGGAGCATCAAGACCATCTACGGCGTCGGTTACAAGTTCGAAACCGAATAACGCCGGCTATCATTCATGCGCAGCGTATTTTACTGGCGAATTTTAATCGTATCGATCATCGCATTGCTGCTGGCAAACGTCATACTGCTGGCGGCTTATACGTATGTCGGAAAAAACACCTACGTCTCCATCGAGATGGCAAACCTAGAGCCGGAGGCGGAAGTGACGCGCCAGATCTATGAGGAATTCAAAAACGGGTTCATGAGCGAGGAAGCGTTTCAGCGGCTCATTGAGAAACAAACGCTCTCCAGCGAATCCGCCATTCTCATCTCTGACGCGCTGGGCAAAATCCTCATCGTGCGCAACATCGGCAGCACGGTGGAGATGCAGGACTTTGGCGAATACTACCGCGCAGAGATGCAAACTGTCCTGCGCGGGCAAACGGTTGAAAACCGCGACCTCAAGCTGCTCAACGGCGAAACGGCGGTCTCCGTCGGCATCCCTGTGCGCGATACAGATGGTAACGTCACAGGCGGCATTCTCGTCATCAAACAGATCCAGCGCATTCAAAGCGCGTTTAACCAGCTCAACAACGTGCTCACTGGAACGATCCTCGCGATCATGCCCGTGGTCATGCTGCTGGTGGCCTTTAGCACCAACCGCCTCAGCAAGCCGCTGCACGATATGAGCAATGCCGCCATCGAGATGTCGAAAGGCCGCTTTAACGTGCGCGCAAACGAGCGGGCGTCCGGTGAAATCGGCATTCTTGCGCGCGCGCTCAATACACTCTGCGACAATCTCGCGCAGACGATCTATCAGCTGCAAAGCGAGAAGCGGCAACTAAACCAGCTGCTCTCGAGCTTTACCGACGGCGTAGCCGCCATCGACAACATCGGATGCCTCACGCACTACAACCCGGCGCTCATGCAGATGTTTGGCGCAATCGAGGTCAAGGTGCCGATGGATCTCGTACCGGATGAATCGATCTGGGGACTGTTCCGTTCGGTTTACGATTCACACGAGCCTGTAAGCATGCACTATACGCTGCCGAATGAACGCGCGCTTTGGATCACCATCGTGCCTGTGACAGATGAAGCAGGCGAATGCACCGGCGTGGTCGGCCTGTTTAAGGACGTGACCGATCTGGAGCGCCTGGAGCGCACCCGCAGGGACTATGTCGCCAACGTCAGCCATGAGCTCAGAACCCCGCTCACCGCTGTGCGCGGGCTGTTAGAGCCGCTCAGCGACGGTATGATTACAGATGAAGGAACGCGACAAAGGTATTACCGTATCATGCTGCGCGAAGTCATCCGCCTCTCCCGTCTGATTACGGACATGCTGGAGCTCTCGCGCTTGCAGTCCGGTACGGAACATATGGAGCTGCACGCGGTCGACCTGACGGAGCTCTTGCAGGATACGCGGCAGAACTACCTCAATGAAGCAGCGCAGCGCGGCATCAGCCTCAAGCTGGAGCTGGATGCGATTCCATTTGCGATGACGGACGAGGACCGCGTGGAGCAATTGCTGGTGATCCTGATCGACAACGCCATGCGCTATACACCGGAAGGCGGCAGCATCACCATCGGAGCCTCGCGGACTGCTGGGGAGCGGATTCTTGTAACGGTTTCGGATACCGGCTGCGGCATCGCGCCGGAAGATCTGCCGCATATCTTTGAGCGCTTCTTTAAAACAGACCGTTCGCGCAAAGAGGGCGGAACAGGTCTCGGGCTTTCCATCGCCAAACAGATCGTCGACAAGCTTGGCGAGAACATCTTTGTTGAGAGCAATCCCGAGGCGGGCACCAGCTTTCACTTCACGCTCAAAAACTACATCAGCAACGCCATCGCCCTTGGCCCGGTCGGCGCGGGCTATGTGATTCACGAAGATACGCCTTATGATGCCGGCAAGCAGGAGCGAAGCTCGCAGGACGCACCATATGAAGTGCTGCCGAAAAAACAGCATGATAAAAAGAGCGGTAAGCCGGACGATTACGCAAGGCACCAGCAGGACAAAAAACCAAAGAAACGATAAGGCAACCCAGACGGCACAGTCACATGTGCCGTTTTTGTCTGCCGCAACCACGTCAAAACGGCACAATCTTGGCTGAATTCACAAAAAAGGCACCGATCATGTACCAATCGTGTACAATTTCGACAAGGTACCTTGTTGCATTGAATTATGGCAGAGCGCATACTATAATCAACTCAAACAGGAGGGCTCAACATGCAAAGAAGTGCGCATATTTTGATTTGTGACGATCAGCCGATCATACACGATTCGCTGGGCGTTTATCTGGAAAGCGAAGGGTTTTCGCATGCGTCCGCCTTCAACGGTGTGCAGGCTGTCAAGATGGCAGAAACCGAAGCGCCCGATTTGATTTTGATGGATTTGATGATGCCGGAGAAGAACGGCATGGATGCCTGCCGCGAAATTCGGCAGAAGAGCTCTGTGCCCATCATCATGCTCACCGCAAAAGGCGAGGAAATCGACCGCGTGGTCGGCCTTGAAATCGGAGCGGACGACTACATCGTAAAACCGTTTTCCGCGCGGGAACTCATCGCCCGCATCAAGGCGGTACTGCGGCGTATCTCCGCCGAACCGGAAACGGAGGGCAAGACCATCCGTCTCGAAGACCTGGAGATCAGCCTAAACAACTATGAGGTGAAGATCAAAGGCAAGTCCGTAGACTTCACGCCCAAGGAAGTGGAGATTCTCTATCTTCTCGCGTCGCATCCCGGGCGCGTGTTTGACCGCGAACAGATCCTCTCCAAGATCTGGGGATACGATTATTTCGGCGACACCCGCGCGGTGGATACGCAGATTAAGCGCATCCGGCAGAAGATTCCCGATGAGGGACTCAGCTGGGGCATCCGTACAGTCTACGGCATAGGCTACAAGTTTGGCGCAAGCGAGTCGCAAGCAAACTAAAAGACTGCGAGTACCGGTGCGGCATTGGCCGCGCTGCAGGAATACATGAAGCAAATGATATTGCAGCGCGGCAGCGAACCTTCCGTGACTGAAGAAAAAAAAGGCTCGATCTTCGAGAAGTTCCTCTTTTACCTGATCTTCGGGTGTGTGCTCACATCCGTGATTGCGGTACTTGTCTATCTTCTCACGGGCGCGAGCGTACATGCACGGCGCATTGCCGAGGAGATGCTGCCGCGCGTAGAATCGATGTCTCGGCTGGCGACGCGCTTGCAATCCGGACAGATCTCGTACGATTCGTTCCTCGATTTTACGCTCAAAGGCCAGCAGGGCACGCGCGTGTATATATTTGATGAAAGAGCGAATCTCATTGGCTACACCACGGAAAATGTCACGCTAAACGAAACGATCAGTCCAACGATTCATGACTATGGAAGGCAGGTTATCAAGAGCGGAGAGCAGCTCATCTCGACTAAGTGGCGCTCTGCGGACGGCGTAGTCGTCGGCGTACCCATACAGGACAACATGCAGCGCGTGACGGGCGCAATCCTGATGACGCGGCCATCGTTTGAGGTATACAGTTCGCTGATGAGTTTCGTACGCGCGTTGATGCTTAGTTCGCTGATTGCTTCTGTATTCATGGTAGTGCCCGCATTTTTCATCTCGCGGCGTATGGCAAAGCCGATTCGCACCATGACGCGTGCTTCCGCGGCGATGGCGAGCGGCGATTTTTCCGTGCGCGCGGACGAGAGTAGAGACGACGAAGTCGGCCAGCTCGGCGTTGCGCTCAACCATCTAGCCACCCAGTTACAGCGCAACATCAGCAACCTCATCCTCGCGCGAAACCGCCTGCATGTCATACTCGACGGACTCCGCGAAGGCGTCATTGCGCTGGAAGCGGATCAAACGCTGATCTATAAAAACCAGGCGGCGTGTCAGCTGCTCGGTGTTTGCGCACAAGAGGATCTGATGCGCGCGCTTTCTTCTGTGTTGCCGCTTTGCGATGAAGTACGCCAAAACGGCGAGGCAAAGACGCGGATACTGGATGTCGGCGAGAAGAAGCTGCTGCTTGTCGTTTCGCTCTCGCAGGAAACGAGCGAACTTGCGCCCGGCACAGTGATCGTCGCGCAGGACATCACCGTGGCGGAGCGCTTGGAGCAAACGAGGCGGGATTATGTCGCCAACGTCAGCCACGAGCTCAGAACGCCGATCGCGTCGATCCGTAGCCTCGCGGAAGCGCTCAACGATGGCCTCGTCAAGAAAGAAGACGACCGGTCGCGCTACTATGGCTATATCTTGCGCGAGTCGCTGCGCCTCAGCCGCCTGATCAACGATCTTTTGGAGCTTTCACGCCTGCAATCCAGTGCGATTGCGCTGGAGAAAGGAGACTTTCGTCTCGACGGTGTCATCAGCGCGGTCGTGGAGCAGACGAGCCTGATCGCCTCCTACAGCGGCATCCGCGTGACAGAGCGCTGGAACTGTGAGAAGCCGCTGCTCGTGCACTCCAACAGCGACCGCATCGAGCAGGTGCTCATCGCGTTGATCGACAATGCGATCAAATTCGCCGCGGACGAGGGCGAGATCATTCTCGACGTGAAGAAGACAGAGGATAACACGCGCGCAATCGTCTCCGTCATGAACACGGGGCATATCCCCGAACAGCATCTGCCGCACTTGTTCGAGCGGTTCTATAAGGCCGACATGGCGCATGCCGACAGCGGCACGGGCCTCGGACTCGCGATTGTACACGAGATTCTCTCTCAACTTGGAGAGGCGATCGAGGCGCAGAACGACGGTGAGTTCGCAGCATTTCGCTTCACGGTGGCATTATCAGATCAAGTGTGAACAAACGAATAACGAGTTGAAAACAAGCGAAAAGAGAACGAAGAAACAATGCCGTCAACATTGTTTCTTCTCTTTTTTCGTGGTATATTTGGTTGAGCGCACGGGCGTATCTGTTTCGTGCGCGTAAGATGATAGAAAGCAACACACTGACGGAGGAATTTCCAGATGGAACGCAACGTATACGATGTATTGGAAGAGCGCGGGTTTTTAAAGCAATGCTCGCACCCCGAAGAATGCAAAGAGCTGCTCGGCAAAGAAAAAGTCACCTTCTATATCGGCTTTGACCCTACGGCAGACAGCCTTCACATCGGACACTACGTACAGCTTATGTCCATGGCGCACATGCAGCGCGCGGGGCATCGGCCCATCGCGCTTTTGGGCAATGGCACGGCGTTTATCGGCGATCCTTCCGGCAAGACGGACATGCGCTCACTGATGAGCAAAGAACTGCTCGCGCACAATGCCGCGTGTTTTCAAAAGCAGATGTCGAGATTGCTGGACTTCTCGGACGGCGGCGCGCTGATCGTTTACAACGGAGACTGGCTCTACCCGCTGAACTTCCTCGACTTCATGCGCGACATCGGCGTTCATTTCTCGGTGAATCGCATGCTCGCAGCGGACTGCTACAAAAACCGCCTCGAGCGCGGGCTGACCTTCTTTGAGATGGGCTACATGCTCATGCAGGGCTATGATTT
>JAUYTF010000349.1 GCA_030695285.1 Eubacteriales bacterium
CCATATTGTTATTTTATAGTTTCATATCAAATGCGCTTGACGGATCAGAAGGAGAAAAAAATAAAAAAACGCCCCTTGCTGTGTGCAAGAGGACGAAACTTGTTTCGCGGTACCACCTCGGTTTGCCGCGCCCTCGCGGGCTGCGGCCTTTACGGGTACAGACTTGTTTGATCGAAGAGACGATCGCTTTGCCGATACCCAGCCTTTGATAACGGGAGGAATCCCGGCGCATCCCTACTCAGGCGCCCGACGCTCGTCGGCTTGCCCGTTCAGGCGGCGGCTGTTTGCGCGTATTCGCGGGCGATCCCGGCTGCCTTGCACCATCCGGCAGTTCTCTTGCGGGCGCGTTGGGGCGGAACAATCCGCCTTCTCCGTTACTTCTTCGCAGTCATAGCCTTTTTTGATTCAACTCTTTTCGTGCAATCGGTTGAACCGATGCGATCGATTTCGCTGTCAAATTCTATTACTTAGCAGTATAAAATAATATAAGATATATTGTCAAGCGAAAAGTAATTGCACTTGCTGTGCGAAAACGCGCGCTGCTGCTGCTCAAAAGAACCGGGTGCGCGCGCGCAAAAGTACTTTATGTAGCGAAAAGTTCACGAAATGTTCTTTGCACAGTCCATATGCGGGTTGTATAATAATTGCGTTATATTGGTTCACTATACGATTGTGAAAGTTCTCGCTTCAGAACGGAGGAAGTGGATAGATGGTATGCAAAGAATGCGGCTCGTACAATGCCGAAAACCTGAGCGCTTGCAAGGAATGCGGCGCGATGCTTCGCGATGACAATACGAGCGTCAATGGTGCGGACGCCGCAACCGCAAATGATGAGGGCAGACCCGCCCGCGATTATGTCAAGCCGCCGGCTTGGCCAAAGAGCGCCTTTAGCGGCGCGCCCGAAAGACCGCTGAACGCGGCAGCTTCCGAAGCGCCCGCGTCTTCCAGCGCGTTTCGCCCCACTATTCCACCGCGTGCAGCGGCTAGCGCCCCCGCCCCGTCCTGCCCGCACTGCGGCAAGCAGGTGATTTCGGATGCGCCGTTTTGCGCCTATTGCGGCCAACGCCTCGTAGGGGAAGCTCCCGCCGGCGCGCCTTCTTCCGCGCGTCTTGCGGCAAAGCCCACGGCGCAGCAGCCTGCGCGCGCAACCTACGCCGCAACCGACTTTGACGATGACGACGAAGAATACTATGACGACGGGGAAGACGAGGACGACTACAAGCCCGCAAAGGCCGCCAAGCGTCCCGGCAAACTCGCGCACCGCGCTGACGCAGACCTCGACGAGTACGACGAGGACGACGAAGCATACGACGAAGAAGAATATGACGACATGCCGCGCAAACGCGGAAAGGGAACGACCATCCTCTTCTGGGGCTTGATCGCATTGTTGCTTGCACTCATCGTGGTGTTTGGCTTGTATATCGCCAAGAAGAACTTCGATGGCGACGTGGGCAAGATGTTTGCCTCCATCGGCACCATTTTTAACCGTGGCGCATCGGACGATGTAAACGCTGCCGACCCCGCCGCAACCACGGACCCCGACAGCCAGATGTATACCGCTTCGATCAGCGAATATACCGACCC
>JAUYTF010000361.1 GCA_030695285.1 Eubacteriales bacterium
AACATGCAGCGCCAGGCGGTTCCGCTGCTCATCCCCGAATCTCCGATCGTAGCGACGGGTATGGAATACAAAGCAGCGCACGACTCCGGCATCGTGCTCATCGCACGCGAAGACGGCGTGGTTTCCCACGTATCCGCGCGGGCGATCGTGATCACGGACAAGATCGGCGTGGAGCATGCGTATAAGCTCACCAAGTTCCAGCGCAGCAACCAAGGCACATGCCTCAACCAGCGCCCCATTGTGCGCAAGGGAGATATCGTAATCAAAGGGGACGTGATCGCGGACGGCGCCTCGACCGAAAACGGCGAGATCGCGCTGGGCCGCAACATCCTCATCGGCTTCATGACCTGGGAAGGCTACAACTACGAAGACGCCGTGCTCATCAGCGAAAAGCTGGTGAAGGAAGATTTGTTTACCTCCATCCACATCGAAGAGCACGAGGTGGAGGCGCGCGATACCAAGTTAGGGCCCGAAGAGATCACGCGCGACATCCCGAACATCGGCGAGGACGCGCTCTCTCAACTCGACGAAAGCGGCATCATCCGCCCCGGCGCAGAGGTGCGCAGCGGCGACATCCTCGTGGGCAAAGTAACCCCCAAGGGCGAAACGGAACTCACGGCGGAGGAGCGGCTGCTTCGCGCCATCTTTGGCGAAAAAGCGCGCGATGTGCGTGACACGAGCCTGCGCGTTCCGCACGGCGAAGGTGGTATCGTGGTGGATGTGAAGATCTTCACCCGTGAGCACAAGGACGAACTCAGCCCCGGTGTCAACCAGATGGTGCGCGTCTATATCGCGCAAAAGCGCAAAATCTCTGTGGGCGACAAGATGGCGGGACGCCACGGTAACAAGGGCGTCATTTCGCGCATCCTGCCGGAAGAGGACATGCCTTTCCTGCCGGACGGCACGCCGCTACAGATCGTGCTCAACCCCCTTGGCGTTCCCTCGCGCATGAACATCGGCCAGGTTCTGGAGCTGCACCTTGGCGCCGCGTGTAAAAACCTCGGCATCAAGATCGCAACCCCGGTCTTCGACGGCGCGACCGAGGCGGACATCAAAGACCTGCTCGTCAAAGCCGGACTCGATGAAGACGGCAAGACGACTCTTTACGACGGACGCAGCGGCGAATCGTTTGAAAACCGCATATCCGTGGGCTACATGTATTACCTCAAACTCGCCCACCTTGTGGACGACAAGATCCACGCGCGCTCGACCGGCCCATACTCGCTGGTCACTCAGCAGCCGCTGGGCGGCAAGGCGCAGTTCGGCGGACAGCGCTTCGGCGAGATGGAAGTCTGGGCTCTCGAAGCATACGGCGCGGCCTATACCCTGCAGGAGATCCTCACGGTCAAGTCGGACGACGTGGTCGGCCGCGTGAAGACCTACGAGGCGATCGTCAAGGGCGACAATGTGCCGCCCGCAGGCGTGCCGGAGTCGTTTAAGGTGCTCATCAAGGAGCTCCAGTCCCTCGCGCTCGACATCAAGGTGTTGTCCGACACGCGCGATGAGATATTCATCAACGAGGACGAGGACGAGGAAGCGGTGCCGATCGATGTCAATATCGCGGGACTCGAAGACATACCCGCCTTTGCAGCGATCAGCGGCGAAGAGGACGACATGGAGGATTTCGACGACTTTGAGGACCTCGAGATCCCCGAGGAAGAGGCTGCGGTTTCCGAGGATGAGATCGATACTGCGGATGAAAGCCTAAACGGGCTGGACGAGGACCTTGGCGAGCTTTCCGATACGCTGGATCTCGAAATCGACAAGGACATTGAGTAAGTCGGCAGGAGAGACGGATTGTGTTTTTACTGACGATGATTCATATGAGCGGCAGCAAGGAGAGATAGATTGTGTTTGAATTGACGAATTTTGACGCGTTACAGATCGGGCTCGCATCGCCCGAGAAGATACTTGAATGGTCCCATGGCGAGGTCAAGAAGCCGGAGACGATCAACTACCGCACGCTCAAGCCGGAAAAAGACGGCCTGTTCTGCGAGCGCATCTTTGGGCCGACCAAGGACTGGGAATGCCACTGCGGACGCTATAAACGCGGGCGCTATAAGGGAATTGTATGCGAAAAATGCGGCGTGGAGGTCACCCGCGCAAAAGTGCGCCGTGAGCGCATGGGCCACATTGAGCTGGCCGTTCCGGTGAGCCACATCTGGTACTTCAAAGGCATTCCCTGCCGCATGAAGATGCTGCTGGATATGAGCCCACGCTCGCTCGAGCAGGTGCTCTATTTCGGCGCATATGTGGTCATCGATCCCGGCCACACCACGCTGACCTATAAACAGATTCTCACAGATAAAGATTATCGCGAGGCGCAGGAGCAGTATGGCACAAAGGCCTTTCGCGCCGGCATGGGCGCGGAGGCCATCCGCGAACTGCTGACACACCTCGACCTGCCAAAGCTCGGCAAAGAACTGCGCGCCGAAATAGACAATGCAACCGGCCAGAAGCGCGCAAACGCGATCAAGCGCCTCGAGGTGGTGGAAGCATTCATCACCAGCGGCAACAAGCCGGAGTGGATTATCCTCACGGTGATTCCGGTCATCCCGCCGGAAATCCGCCCGATGGTGCAGCTCGACGGCGGCCGCTTTGCAACGAGCGATCTCAACGACCTCTATCGCCGCGTGATCAACCGCAACAACCGCCTCAAGCGGCTCTTAGAGCTGCGCGCGCCGGATATCATCGTGCGCAACGAAAAGCGCATGCTGCAGGAAGCGGTAGACTCCCTGATCGATAACGGACGCCGCACCCGCCCCGTCACAGGGCCGGGAAATCGTCCGCTCAAGTCCCTTTCCGATATGCTGCGCGGTAAGCAGGGGCGTTTTCGCCAGAACCTGCTGGGCAAGCGCGTCGACTACTCGGGACGCAGCGTTATCGTCGTTGGTCCGGATCTGCAGATGTATCAGTGCGGCCTCCCCAAAGAGATGGCGCTGGAGCTCTTTAAGCCCTTCGTCATGAAAAAGCTCGTCAAGGGTGGCTTTGCGCAGAACGTCAAAGGCGCAAAGCGGATGGTAGAGCGTGCCGATCCGGCCGTTTGGGGCGTGCTCGAGGATGTCATCAAGGATCATCCCGTGCTCTTAAACCGCGCGCCAACGCTGCATCGCCTTGGAATCCAGGCGTTTGAGCCGGTTCTTGTCGAAGGGCGCGCGCTCAAGCTGCATCCGCTGGTTTGCACCGCTTACAACGCGGACTTTGACGGAGACCAGATGGCGGTTCACGTTCCGCTCTCGGTCGAAGCGCAGGCGGAAGCGCGGTTCCTCATGCTCGCGAGCAACAACATCTTAAAGCCGCAGGATGGCCGCCCTGTCGTCTCCCCGACGCAGGATATAGTCATGGGCTGCTACTATCTGACCATGATCCGCCCCGGCGCAAAGGGCGAGGGCAAGATTTTTCATTCGGAAGACGAGGCCATCATGGCCTATCAAACCGGAGAAATCGCCCTGCAGGCGCGGGTAAAAATCCGCCTTGAGCGCGAGTGGAACGGCGAGAAGCGCAGAAAGATCGTGGACGCCACGGTCGGTCGCGTGATCTTCAACAACGCCATCCCGCAGGATCTGGGCGGCGTGGACCGCACGAAAGAAGAAAACCTCTTCGTGCTGGAGGTCGATAAGCTGGTTGCGAAGAAAGACCTCGGCAACATCGTGGACAGCTGCTACCGCAAGTACGGCCCCACGACCACCTCGCAGGTACTCGACCGCATCAAGAAGCTCGGCTTTACCTACTCCACGCGCGGCGGCATCACGGTCGGTTTCCAGGACATCCAGGTGCCCGCAGAGAAGAAGCAGATGATTGCGGACGCGGAGGTCAAGGTCGAGGAGATCGACGAACTCTTCCGAATGGGTATGCTCTCAAACGCCGAGCGCAAAGAGCGCGTCATCAAGGTTTGGGAAAAGACCACCGACCTTGTGGCAAAGACGCTGATGAAATCGCTGGATGAGTTTAATCCGATTTATATGATGGCCAACTCCGGCGCGCGCGGCAGCACGGCGCAGATTCGCCAGCTTGCCGGTATGCGCGGACTCATGGCTGACCCGAGCGGTCAGATCATCGAGGTTCCGATTCGCGCGAACTTCCGCGAAGGCCTCTCGGTTCTGGAGTTCTTCATCTCTTCACACGGCGCGCGCAAAGGCCTTGCCGACACCGCGCTTCGTACGGCGGACTCCGGTTACCTGACTCGCCGCCTAGTAGACGTGTCTCAGGACGTGATCGTGCGCGAGGAAGATTGCTTTGCCGCGCGTGGCGAAGCACCCAAGGGCATGGTGCTCAGCGAGATCAAGGACGGTAACAAACCCATCGAGCCCCTGCGCTCGCGTGTAATCGGCCGCTATGCGGTAGAGATGGTCAAGCATCCCGAAACCGGCGAAGTCATCGTCGAAGCGGGCACGCTGATCTCTTACGAGCAGGCAGAGGAAATCGAGAAGGCCAACATCAAGAGCGTACACTGCCGCACGGTCTTCACCTGCCGTGCAGAGCGCGGAATCTGCGCCAAGTGCTACGGCGCGGATCTCGCCACCGGCACGCCGGTCAACATTGGCGAAGCGGTCGGCATCATCGCGGCGCAAGCCATCGGCGAACCCGGCACGCAGCTGACGATGCGTACGTTCCACACCGGCGGCATCGCCAGTGCGGACGATATCACGCAGGGTCTCCCGCGTGTCGAGGAGCTCTTTGAAGCGCGCAAGCCCAAGGGTCTCGCTGTCATCAGCGAGATCAGCGGCACCGTGCATATCGACGATAGCAAGAAGCGCCGTGAAGCGGTTGTCACCAACGAAGAAGGGGAAGCCGAGAGCTACCTCATCCCGTTTGGCAGCAAGCTCAAGGTCACCGACGGCAGCGCTGTCGAGGCGGGTGACGAACTCACAGAGGGCAGCATCAACCCGCATGATATCCTCAAGATCAAGGGCGTCAAGGGCGTCCAGGCTTATCTGCTCAAGGAAGTGCAGAGCGTTTACCGTCTGCAGGGCGTTGAGATCTCCGATAAACACATAGAAGTCATCATCCGCCAGATGCTCAGAAAGGTGCAGGTCGAGGAAAACGGCGAGACAAATATGCTGCCGGGCGAGCTCATCGACATCTTCCGCTTTGAGCTGGAAAACGAGCGCGTCATACAGACCGAGGGCAAGCCCGCTATCGCAAAGCGCAAGCTGCTGGGCATCACCAAAGCTTCCCTCGCGACGGATTCCTTCCTCTCCGCGGCCTCCTTCCAGGAGACGACGCGCGTGCTCACCGAGGCCGCTATCAAGGGCAAGATCGATCCGCTCGTGGGCCTCAAGGAAAACGTCATCATCGGCAAGCTGATCCCCGCGGGCATTGGACTGAGGCGCTACCGCAACATCGTTGTGACAGATAAAAAGTAAAACTAGCCCGAAAGCACGCTTTTAGGCAAGAATGAATCGAACAGCCGCCGCGCCGGAACCTGTTCCGGCGCAACGGCTTGCCAACTCGCCCGACTCTCGAAAGGAGCAGACATGGAAAAACTGCCAGTCAACCCGAACTGTGAGCTTTCCGGCACGAAATACTGTGCCGCGCTCAACATGCACACCTGCGCGGCCTGCACCATTCGCGATTCGGAAAACAAAGGCGAGATCATCAGCGACCTCGACCTTTACGAAACGCTCCTGCCGGAGGGCGGCATTGCACACTTGTTTGAATCGCGCGAGTGTCAGTTCTGCAAAACGCCGGTCAAGGGGAAGCGGCGCGGGTATGCGATTCTTGATATGGCGCATCCTGAACCGCGGCGCGTTCAGAAATGGCTCTTTGGCAAAAGGACCGCGCGCATCGGCACGATGATACCGCTGCAGATGGGCGTTTGCCCCAAATGCCGCAAGCGCTTTCTGCTGATGGAATATCTGCCGATGCTCATTCCCGTCGTCTTCGGGATAGGCGCGTTGCTTTTGCTCTCGCTGGATGCGATTCGAAATCCGCTGGTGGATCTCTCCATGTTTGCGCCGTTTGGTACCTGGATCGTCATCACGCTTGTCGGGATCATCCTGGGCAAACTCGTGACCGACGGCTTTGAGCGCGCCTGGGCCAAGGAGATGGAGACGGACGTCATGCGTCATCCTGTCATCGCGGAGATGACGGACAAGGGCTGACGCCGATCACCGCCAAAAGCCGGACCAAGCTGCTCTTTAGTAAAAGTCGCTTGGCGCGAGGCCTTGGCACCGCAGACGGGGAAACGCCGGAGGCATAGAATAGTGCCGGGCAAGCGCGTGAAGCACTACATATAGCAAGTGTTTTGTACAGGAGAGAAAGCGTTTGACAAGCCGGGCTATTGCTGATAAAATACTGCGTTGGCGGTTCCTGTTTTGATAAGAGTCTGCGAAACATGCTGGTTTTGCGGAAGTTTACGAAAAACAAACGCCAAGCTGACCGGATTTTAACAAAGATCGGGTAAGATAGCTTCCGAACGTCTTCGGAAAAAACATTTGGATACAATGCTCCCTACAGGGGTTGCAGGGAGCGGTAATAGAGATAGATCAGTTTTATTCGACAAAGATTTAAGGAGATTGATACATGCCGACAATCAACCAATTGGTTCGTAAAGGCAGAGAGCAGGTGGAGTATAAATCCACGGCTCCTATTCTGAAGAAGTGCCCGCAGCGCCGCGGTGTCTGCACGGCGGTCCGTACGATGACCCCGAAAAAGCCGAATTCCGCGCTGCGTAAAATCGCCCGCATCCGTCTGACCGACGGCCTTGAGGGCACAGCATACATCCCCGGCATCGGCCACAACCTGCAGGAGCACTCCGTTGTGCTCATCCGCGGTGGCCGCGTCAAGGACCTCCCGGGCGTTCGTTACCACATCATCCGTGGCGCACTTGACACCGCGGGCGTTGCCAATCGCAAGCAGAGCCGTTCGCTCTACGGCGCGAAGAAGGTACAAAAGCAAGCGAAGAAGAAATAAGGGAGGGCCGAAGAATGCCAAGAAGAGGATTTATTCCCAAGCGCGAAGTGCTGGCCGACCCGATCTATAACAGCGTGGTCGTGACAAAACTCATCAACCAGGTCATGAACGATGGCAAGCGCGGCGTCGCCCAAAAGGCGGTTTACGACGCGTTCGACTCCATCCGCGAGAAGACCGGCCGTGAGCCGGGCGAAGTCTTTGAGCAGGCGATAAACAACATCATGCCCGTGCTCGAAGTCAAAGCCCGCCGCGTCGGCGGCGCTACCTATCAGGTGCCGATCGAGATCCGCACCGAGCGCCGCCAGACCCTTGGTCTGCGCTGGCTTGTGTCCTATGCGCGCAAGCGCGGGGAACGCACCATCAGCGCGCGCCTTGCCGGCGAAATCATGGACGGCGCCAACAGCCAGGGCAACACCTTCAAAAAGAAGGAAGACACCCACAAAATGGCAGAGGCGAACAAGGCGTTCGCACACTATCGCTGGTAAGCCGCGTCTACGCGATTGCGCGGTGGAAGGTTTGCATATGAAGGGGTTGTCCCGGTTTATCTGCGTGAAAGCGGCATGATCGCGGGAAGCAATTCAGGAATCAACAGCCACGGGCCTGCGGTTCGGTGCAGTCAACCGAACCGCAGACCCGCGCAATACTGTCGGGAACAAATTTGTAACGAGTAAAGGGAAACGATTTTGCCTAGAGATACTTCACTGGAAATGACCCGCAACATCGGGATCATGGCACATATCGACGCCGGCAAAACCACGACGACCGAGCGAATTTTGTACTACACGGGCAAGATTCACAAGATTGGCGAGGTGCATGAAGGCGCGGCTGCCATGGATTATATGATTCAGGAGCAGGAGCGCGGCATCACGATTACGTCCGCCGCGACGACCGCTTATTGGCGTTCGCACCGCATCAACATCATCGACACGCCCGGCCACGTGGACTTCACGATGGAGGTCGAGCGTTCGCTTCGCGTACTCGACGGCGCGGTTGCCGTCTTCTGTGCGAAGGGCGGCGTTGAGCCGCAGTCTGAGACGGTTTGGCGTCAGGCGACAAAGTACGGCGTGCCGTGCATCGCTTACATCAACAAGATGGACATCACCGGCGCGAACTTCGACAACGTCTGCCAGATGATGCGCGAGCGCCTCGGCGCAAACGCGCTGCCCATCCAGCTACCCATCGGCGCTGAAGGCGACTTCCGCGGCATCATCGACCTTGTGGCGATGAAGGCAGAGGTCTACTACAACGACGACGGCACGGATGTGCGCGAGGAGGAGATCCCCGCGGACATGCTGCCGCTGGTCAAGGAACAGCGCGCAAAGCTACTGGATACCATCATCGAAGAAGATGAGAGCCTGATGGAGCGGTATTTCGGCGGGGAATGGTTTACGGCGGCAGAGTTGATCCCCTGCATCCGCAAAGCAACGCTCTCCGGCAGAATCGTGCCCGTTACCTGCGGCACTTCCTACCGCAACAAGGGTGTGCAGCCGCTGCTCAACGCGATTGTCGACTATCTGCCCAGCCCTCTGGACATCGAGCCCGCCAAGGGAACCGATAAGAACGGCGAAGGCGAGTTTTTGGTCGAGCCGCGTGACGACGGCCCGTTTGCAGCGCTGGCGTTCAAGATTCTTTCGGACCCGTACGTCGGCAGGCTTTCATTCATCCGCGTATACGGCGGAACGCTCAAGAGCGGGTCTTACGTATATAACGCGAGCAAGGGAAAGCGCGAGCGCGTCGGCCGCATCATGATGATGCACGCCGATACGCGCACCGAGATCGAAGAAGCGCATTCGGGCGATATCGTGGCGCTCGTCGGCATGAAGGATACCGGAACGGGCGATACGCTCTGCGCGGAGAATCACCAGTTGCTCCTTGAGAGCATGGATTTCCCGGAACCCGTCATTCAGGTTGCCATCGAGCCTAAGACCAAGGCCGGACAGGAGAAGATGGGACTTGCTCTCGTCAAGCTGGCTGAAGAGGATCCCACATTCCGCACCTATACGGACCCGGACACGGGTCAAACCATCATCGCGGGCATGGGTGAGCTGCATCTGGGGATCATCGTGGACCGCATGATCCGCGAGTTCCATGTGGAAGCGCGCGTGGGCAACCCGCAGGTTTCTTACAAGGAGAGTATCAAAGCCCCCGTCAAAGCGGATTGCCGATATGTCCGCCAGTCTGGCGGACGCGGCCAGTACGGCCATTGCGTCATCGAGCTTGCCCCGCGTGAACCGGGTGCCGGCTACGAGTTTGTCGACAAAATCGTCGGCGGCGCGATTCCCAGAGAATACATCCCCGCGGTCGATAAGGGCATGCGCGAAGCGCTCAAGAGCGGCAAGCTCGGCGGATACGAAGTGGTCGACGTGCAGGCAACGCTGCTGGACGGCTCCTATCACGAGGTGGACTCCTCCGAAATGGCGTTTACCATTGCGGGATCGCTGGCCATCAAGGAAGCGCTTGAAAAGGCGCAGTGCTCGCTGCTTGAGCCGATGATGAAGGTGGAAATACTCGTGCCGGAAGACTACCTTGGCGACGTGATGGGCAACATCACCTCCCGCCGCGGCAAGCTCAGCGGCATGGAGACCCGCCAGAACGTTCAGGTGATCGACGCGCTTGTGCCGCTCTCCGAGATGTTTGGGTACGCCACCGACCTTAGAAGCCGTACACAGGGGCGCGGCACCTTCACAATGCAGTTTGCGCATTACGTAGAGGTGCCCAAGTCGATCGCCGAGACGGTGGTCGGCAAGAAGGAATACCGGCTGTAAAGCAAATATCAACTGCCAAGCCGGCGGTTGAGCAATATTATCGTTTTACGATTGAATTAGAAAGAGGAGATTTTATGGCAAAGGCAAAATTCGAACGCACGAAGCCGCACGTAAACGTCGGCACCATCGGTCACGTTGACCACGGCAAGACGACGCTGACGGCGGCCATCACGATGGCACTGTCGCAGCAGGGCGAAGCCAAGGCGATGCGCTAT
>JAUYTF010000374.1 GCA_030695285.1 Eubacteriales bacterium
CGGGGAAGCGCAATCGCGCAGAAAAATCGCCGTTGGCAAGCCGGTTTGTCGCGTCGATCACGCGGCGGATGGGCCTGAGCGGGAAGCGACTGATCATGAACGACACCACGGTGCCGACCACCACGCTGATGATGAGCAGCAGAAATATGGGCAGCATCGGCTCCTGTCGCGAGAGCTTGGTGATGTTGATCGCGTTCATGCGAATGAGCAGCATGCCGATGACGATGATGACGAGCGAAGTGATCATCAAAATGAAAAATACGACAGCCGAAAACAGCGCGGTCAACCCGAAGTGCCTTTGAAGGACTTTCTTTTGTTGTATCATGCTTTTTTCACCGCTTTGTAGCCCAGCCCGCGCACGGAGACGAGCTCAAACTCCGGATAACATTCAAAGCGCCTGCGCAGGCGGTTGATGTGCACATTGATCGTCGTGTCCCCGCTTTCGGACTCCATGCCCCATATTTCATCCATCAGCTGAATGCGGGTGAAGATTTTATCGGGGTAGGAAAGCAGCTTATAGAGTAGAAAAAATTCCTTCTGCGGCAGCGTTTGCCTGTCCTCGCCGCGCGAAACGGTCAGCGCGTCATAGTCCAGCTCCAGTTCGCCGACGATGAGCTTTCGCTCGTTGACGATGCGGGAGCGCCTGAGCAGCGCCTTGATGCGCAGCAGCATTTCCTCGGCGTCAACCGGCTTTGTCATATAGTCGTCCGTACCGGCGAGAAAGCCCTTCTTTTTGTCTGCGGGAAGCTGCTTGGCGGTGACCATCAAAATCGGGATCGCATTTCCCGCCGCGCGCAGCTCGCTCGTGAGCGCATAGCCATCCATGCCAGGCATCATGATGTCCAGCACGATCACGTCTACATGATGCGTGTCCATGAGCGCAAGCGCTTCCTCTCCGTTGAACGCGGTCAGGACGGAGTACTCCGCGCGCTCCAGCACGGCTTTCATGAGTTTTCTTGCGTTGGTGTCGTCCTCGACGACGAGCACGTGAAACATGATTTTTCCTCGTATACTCGCGTGGTCTTGAGAAACAGCGTCGCCCTCGCCAAATCAGCCAGCAAAGGGTACGCAAGTGTTGCGTCTGATAAGATCAGTATATGCCGAAACATGAACCGAAGAAAAACTCTCGTGCTTGCGGGAACCAATCAGCCCTGCAGGCCGGCAGACTGTCGCTCCATGTTTTCAACGACGATGTC
>JAUYTF010000381.1 GCA_030695285.1 Eubacteriales bacterium
TACGCGAATGCGCGGTAGATGGCCTTGACGGCGGTGTTGAGGTCGTCGTTTTCGATGCCGACGATGATGTTCATCTCCGAAGAGCCCTGGTCGATCATGCGCACGTTTACGCCCGCCTCGTAGAGCGCGCCAAAGAGCCGCGCGGCCACGCCGAGGGAGCGGATCATGCCCTTGCCGACGGTGGCGACGAGCGCCATGTTGGAATGCACCTCGATGCTCTGCGGCTCGCAGTCCCGCTGAATCTCACGCAAGACCTGTTCGAGATGCTCCTTGAGCTTGCTATCCGAGATGACGAGGCTCATGGTGTCGATGCCGCTGGGAATGTGCTCAAAGGAAATGTTGTAGCGATCCAGCACCCGCAGCATGCGGTAGCCAAAACCCACCTCGTTGTGCATGTTGTCCTTATACACGGTGATGACCGTAAAGCCCTTGCGACCGGCCACGCCCGTGAGCACGCCCTCGCGCTTGTAATACTTGAGGAACGCGTCGGGGATGACCATTGTGCCCTCGTCCTCAGGGCGGTTGGTGTTGCGCACATTGATCGGAATCTGCGCGCGGCGCACAGGGAAGATGGAGTCCTCATGCAGCACGGTCGCGCCCATGTAGCTCAGCTCCCGCAGCTCGGAATACGTGACCACCGAGATCACCTTGGGGTTATCGACGATGCGCGGGTCCGCCATGAGAAATCCGCTCACGTCGGTCCAGTTTTCGTAGACATCCGCCTGCACCGCGCGCGCGACGATCGCGCCCGAGATGTCGCTGCCGCCGCGGGAAAAGGTCTTGATGCTGCCGTCCCGCTTACGACCATAGAACCCGGGCACGACGACGTTCTGCGTGTCCGCGAGCTTTTGCGTCCACTTTTGCGTGGTCTCGTCGTCATAGGTGCCGTCCGCGTGGAAGCTGATGAGCTCCGCTGCGTCGTAAAAATCAAAGCCGAGATAATCCGCCAACAACAGCCCGCTGAGGTATTCGCCGCGGCTTGCGATATAGTCTTCGCTCGCGCCGGAGAGGATGTTTTTCTTGATCGCGGAGAGTTCTGCCGCGATATTCGTCTTTAAGCCCAGCTCTTGTTCGATGCCGACATAGCGCTCTGCGATCTGCTCAAACGTGTCGTCAAACGAAAGCCCGTTGGAGTTTTTGGCATAGCAAAGATACAGCAGGTCGGTGATCTTCTCGTCGCCGGGGAAGCGTTTGCCCGGCGCGGAGGGGACCACGTACTTTCGCGCCTTGTCGGCCAGAATGATATTCTTGACCTTTGTGAAGTTCTCGGCGTTACAGAGGCTGGTTCCGCCGAATTTTACCGTTTTGACCGACATTTGTTTTCCCCCGTTTCTATGTTGCAGCAGAAAGCCCTAAGAGCTTTTTGCCGTGAGATACCGACTCATTTATTACGGCAACCTACTCAGAGAGCTTTTTGCCGCGAGATACCGACTCATTTGTTACGGCAACCTGCTCAGAGAGCTTTTTGCCGCAAGATACCGTTGCGTTTGTTACGACTTCAGGCGTAAGCGCCTTTGCTGCGCATGAACGCGTTATAGTTAACCCGTGTTTTGTTTACTTCTTCTCCAGCGAGCGGCACTCGAGATAATAGCGCTTCTCGTTGGCTTCGCCCATAGAGAATGTCTTTCTCGGCAACGCACCGTCAAAGATGACCGTGGAGAAAAACTCGCTCTTCTTCAGCTTGGGAAGCAAAAAGCCGATCGCCCCGCCTTTTTTCGCGAGCTCCTTGACCACATCCGCGCCGTGAATATAGTCGATCTCTGCGCCACAGATATCCTTGACCGCCTCGTCCAGCGCGGACTGCAAAGTGCCCACCGCGAGCTGCGACTTCGGGCAGCTGACGATGAACGCGCCCTCTACCTCACCTGTGAGGAACGGCAGGATGTGCGTGTCTCCGCCCTGTGCGCAGGGTAAACGCCCCAGCTCCACTTTCGCGCACTCGTACTGCGCCTTAAAATGGCGGAGGATGGTTTCGATGGCGCGGTTTCCGCTCGCGCCGAACACCACGCGGTGAATCGGCTCGAAGACGATGCCGTCGTCATGCACGTTTTCTACCTCAACCAGCGCGTAACGGGCGGGATGATCCGCGCGCTCCGCTTCCGGCAGCGTTTCTTTGATCTTTTCCCAGTTGGCCTTCGCGGTGGCAAAGCTGTGGTTGCCGTCGCCCATGGCAAAGAGCATCGGCGGGCGGTCGCCATAGTGCTTGGCAAAGCGTTTCTCATCCTTGAGGACGCCAAGCGCGTTCAGTACGTCGAGAATGTCGTTTTCCCCGTCCACCAGGTGGCCGGTGATATGCCCGCCCTCGAGCATCAGATCGGTGTCGTAGAGCTTCTTGAGCTTCGCCTTCTTCAGCGCGAGCGGCTCGATGACTGTTTTGTCCGGGTCGTCGATCAACACGAGGATATGCGGCAGCTCGATTGGCGCGCCTTCGCGAATCTTCAGCCGCGGCGGAATGCGGGAGACGATCGTCCCCTCCGTCGCGCGGATCAGCGTGGTGGAGCCCTTGGAGTAATCGTATGCCTCGAGATCCAGCGCCATGACAAGGCCGGAGCGCGTCGCTCCGCCGACCGTGCGGGTCACCAGCACGAAGCCCTGCGGCTTCTCCTCGAGAATACCCTTGTCGAGATACTCGCGCATGTGAGATTTGATGCTCGCGATGCGCTCCGCTTCGCCGGGCTTTTCCAGATACGCTTCCGGCAGGATGAGCTCCAGCGTCGAGGGCGCTTTGCCGACGATGCGCTTGGCATCCTCCCAGTATGCGGGCTGTGATGTATACTGGTCGCAGGCGACAACCGCCCACTTGTAATAGTCTGTGCCTCTTCTCGGCAGTAATACGCGCGGCACCTGCACCGCGACGTCGTTACGATACCGGTCTTCCATTGTTTTGATACCCCTCTTTAAACTCTTTCTGTATTGTGTCCGCCGTCTTCGGTCGCTCCCCCGAACACGCGGCATAGTTCCGCATTTTAATCGTAATGCGGGTATTATACCTTATATTTTTTTTGCTTTCAATAATATCTATACGAATTTTGGCAAATTTGCATCTGTATTCGGCATATTTGAATATTCTGCGCGATATGCTCTGCGAAATGCCTAATCGCCTAGTGTTGCGACCATGACGGCTTTGATCGTATGCATACGGTTCTCGGCCTCGTCGAAAACCACGCTATGCCGCGAGCGGAATGCTTCATCAGAAGCCTCCATCTCTTTTAAGCCGTATTTTTCGAAGATTTCGCGGCCGACGGCGGTCTCAAGATCGTGAAAACTCGGCAGGCAGTGCAAAAACAGTACGTCCGGGTTGCCGGTTTTCTTGAGCAACTCCATCGTCACGCGGTAGGGCTCCAGCTGCTTGATGCGCGCGGCAAACTGCGCCTCCTCACCCATAGACACCCAAACGTCCGTATACACCGCATCCGCGCCCACAACCGCGTCCAGCGACTCGGAGAACTCAATCCTCGCGCCCGTGGTCTTAGCAAGTTCGAGCATCCGCGCGGTCAGGTCCTCGTCCGGCCAGAGCACGCGCGGTGCAACCGCGGTGAATGCCATGCCCATCTTCGCGCAGCCGATCATGAGGCTGTTCCCCATGTTGTTGCGCGCGTCGCCCACATAGGCGAGCTTCATCCGGTTCAGCGGCTTTTGCGCATATTCCTCGATGGTCATCAAATCCGCCAGCACCTGCGTGGGGTGATCGCTGTCGGTGAGTCCGTTCCAGACCGGCACACCGGAAAAGCGCGCGAGGTCTTCCACGATCTTTTGGCCGAATCCGCGGTATTCGATCGCGTCATAATAGCGCCCCAAGACCTTCGCCGTATCCTCCAGCGATTCCTTCTTGCCCATCTGGCTGTTGCTCAAGTATGTCACATGCGCGCCCTCGTCCAGCGCCGCGACCTCGAAGGCACAGCGCGTGCGGGTGCTGGTCTTGTCGAAGATCAGCACGATGTTTTTGTGCTTCAGGCGCTCGGGAAACACGCGCGCGGCTTTTTCCTTCTTGAGCGAGTGGCTCAGGTCGAGCAGATAGCGAATCTCTTCGGGGGAATAGTCGAGCAGGGTCAAAAAGCTTCTTCCGCGTAGGTTCATACATTTCCTCCAAATTTTTAATATAGAAACGTGTTTTTATTAAACGTCGTTTGCTGTAGCACAGTCGCGCTTACTCGCGCCAGAGCGGCATACTCATGCATCGCGGCCCGCCGCGCCCGCGGGATAGCTCCGCGGAGGGAATTTCGTAAACGACGACCCCGTGATCTCGCAGGATGCCGTTGGTGACATAGTTGCGCGAAAAGGCGATCACCTCGCCGGGCGCCACTGCTAGGGTGTTCGTTCCGTCGTTCCATTGCTCTCGCGCAGCGTCGATCACGCTGCCGCCGCCGCAATGGATCATGGTGACTTTATCCAGATGCAGCGCGTCGGCAAGCGTCTCTGCAAGCTTGCACTTCTCCGGTTCAATGACGAGCGCCCCGCGCTTTTTTGTGAGCGAGAAGGTGCGCACCGCGGGTAAAATCGACGGATGAATCGTGAACTTATCATGATCCACCATGGTCATCACCGTGTCGAGATGCATATAGGCGCGCGTCTTGGGGATATCGATGGCGAGCACGCGGGCGATACCCGTTTCTTCGCAGATCAGCCGCTGAGCCAGCGCTTCCACCGCGTGCGGATCAGTGCGCTGCGAGATGCCGATGGCAACCGCCTCCGGCGAGAGCACCAGCACATCCCCGCCCTCGATGGAGAACGGGTCGGATCGGTTATGCAGCATCGGCGTGTTTTTGTAGAGCGGGTGATGGGTAAAGAGATATTGCCCAAAGAGCGTTTCGCGCGCGCGCACGACGTTTGCCATGCTCGAGATGCAGACTCCGCCATCCACCATAAAGAACGGGTCTCGCGTGAAATAAAGATTGGGCATGGGGTCGACGAAGAACGGGTATGCATCGTCGATAAAGTCCACAAGGTGCCTTTGCCCGCTGTGTCCCAAATCGCTCTTGCGAACGCCGCGCACCATGCTGCTGAGCATCTGCGGCACGGGCAGACCAAGCAGATATTCCCGCACCTGCTGTTCCACCCCGCGGACGGAAAGCCCGATCTCCGCGATAAAATCCGCAACAAACTGCTCCTGCACGGCGGAATCGGCAACCGCCTCGGCAACCAGATCCAATAGATAGCAAACCTCCACACCGCTTGCGCGCAGCGTCTCGGCAAACTTGTCGTGCTCCTCGCGGGCGTGCACAAGATAGGGGATATCTTCAAAGAGCTGACGGGAGAGATATTGCGGCATGAGGTTTTCCAGCTCCCGCCCGGGACGGTGCAGCAGCACGCGCTTTAATCTCCCGACCTCGCTTTTGACCCGAATGGAAGTATTCATGTTTTTCCTCCTGACAAGGGGATATTTAACACATCTCAAAAATCCGTATTGGTTTCTTCAGCGCATAAAACCAGGTACTGTTTTACGGCAATCGTCAAAATCCCCTTGGAATCAAGCGTCTTTCAACGCATATGTCTATTCTATCAGGTATTTTATGCATTGTGTGGAATTCGTGTAAATATATGATTTTGGTGGAGCGACCCCTGCAGCGCGCCGCAACGGATTGCAGGGCTTTTAAGCGATGTGTGCGTTTCGTGCCATTCCTGATCCCATGCCGGAGAACGGATTCTTTTTGCCAGAAACTAACTTCACGTAATCAAGAAAGAGGCTCGCTTTCGCGAGCCCCTCTTGTGTTGCCTTGCGGCTTGTTTTCTCTTGGTCTGCTGCTCTACCCCAACTATTGGCGGAGAGCTTATTTTGTTGCTTACTTGTCCAGAATCTCGGTGACGACGCCGGAGGCAACGGTTCTGCCGCCTTCGCGAATGGCGAAGCGCAGGCCCGGCTCGATCGCGATCGTCGTGATCAGCTGGATGTTCATGTCGATGTG
>JAUYTF010000390.1 GCA_030695285.1 Eubacteriales bacterium
CATGAAATTTTTTCGTTTTGCGGAGGAGCCAACAGGGGCTGCGCGCGACGCCGAAAAACCTGTATTTGCGCGCTGGTGCATAGGATGCGCGTTGCGGAGAGAAGCGAGCATGCAGCGAAAGGAAACGCTTACTTTTTCGTACGCTTACGACTCGTTTTTGATCTTGGCTGATTTTCACCCGTATACGCTCAATATCGCAAACACTGATACTTTTCCTCCGCGATGTCCTTCATCATACCCTCGGCGATGGCGATGATCTGGCAGACGCGATCGTCCTTGATGCTGTAATAAACATACTTGCTCTCCTGCCGGTCGATGAGCAAATCGCACTCCCTGAGACATTTCAGATGGTTAGAGATTCCAGACTGGCTCAATCCGGTGCACTCTACCAGATCTCCCACGGACTTCTCGCCGTCCATCAGAGAGTAGATGATTTGCAACCTCGAGTAGTCGGCAAATCCTTTGAAAAATTTGCTCAGAATTCGCACCTTGGTCAATGTTTCTTCGGAATGTACCATCTTATATTACTCCTGTTTGCTATATTCGCTGTATGAATGCCGATATCTGCGCATCATAGTCTTTTCGTATCAGCTTGTTGTCTTTGCTCGATGAGCCGTACTTGCGCAGACATCTGCACATTACAAGCTTATTGTATCAGCATATCGTGATATGTCAACGCGATTCGCAATCCAAAGATAATAAATGATGGAAGCGATATGTCAACGCGCTGCGCGGTTCTACAGATAAAAAATAATTTATTTGAAGCTATTGACGCGCACATATCTTCGTGCTAACATATCAGCAGATGGTGATACATGGATATGAAGAAAGGAGCGCAATCGGATGATAATGACCGACAAGAACGTCGCAAAACAAAACTCGATCAACCGTATTGCGCGCAGCATTCTGCTTGCTTGTGCATTGCTCACCATTTTCGTGACGGCAAGCATCATTCTTTCGCTATTAACAAACACGGTAAGCTTCTTTCGTGATGTCAGTATAGCAGAGTTCCTATTTGGAACACAATGGACACCGCTGTTTGCGGATGCGCACTATGGCGTATTGCCGCTTATCGCGGGCACGCTGGTAGTTACGCTGACCGCGGCATTCATCGCTCTTCCACTGGGGTTGAGCAGCGCGATTTATCTGAGCGAGTATGCTGATCCACGGGTTCGAAAAATACTCAAACCGATACTGGAAGTCCTCGCGGGGATTCCCTCTATCGTATACGGCTATTTCGCGCTCAACATCATCACCCCGATTCTGCAAACGCTGATACCGAGCACAGAGATTTACAACGCAGCAAGCGCAGGCATCGCAATGGGAGTCATGATCATGCCGATGGTTTGCTCGCTCAGCGAAGATGCATTGAGCGCGGTGCCCGTAGCCATGAAACACGGAGGCTATGCGCTGGGCGCGACCAAACTTGAAGTCATCCGCAGCATCTCGCTTCCATATGCGTTCTCCGGTGTGCTGTCCTCGTTTGTGCTGGCGGTCTCCCGCGCAATCGGGGAGACGATGATCGTGACCATCGCGGCTGGTGCTCGCCCCTCTTTGACGCTCAACCCGCTCTCGAGCGTGCAGACGCTCACCTCTTTCATAGCGCAGGCAAGCTCGGGGGACAACGCGCACGGAACAACCAGCTACTACGCGCTGTATGCGGTTGGCATGCTCCTGTTTCTGATCACACTGGGCATGAATATCATCGCAAAACGGATCATTCTTCGCAGGAAAGGAGCGCATAATTCATGAAACGCAGCAGTAACCTTACGGCCAGAAAACGCAAGAATACACTGGCGCATCTGCTATTTGCCTCATCTGCGTTCTTGAGCGTGATAGTCCTCGTCGTGCTGCTCGTCGATCTGTTCAAGCGCGGCCTGCCTTATCTCGATCTCCAGTTTTTCACGAGCTTTCCTTCGAGGTTTGCCGAGAAATCCGGCATCCTTCCCGCCATCCTGGGGAGCGTTTGGATCATTCTGCTCACCTCGCTGATCGCGATTCCCGTCTCCATCGGAGCTGCGATCTATCTGGAGGAGTATGCCGAGGATAACCGGCTCACGCGGCTGATCAAGGTCAACATTTCAAACCTTGCTGGTATTCCGTCCATCGTTTACGGGATATTGGGGTTGACCGTGTTTGTTCGGGCGCTGTCGCTCGGCAGAACCATTCTCTCGGGTGCGCTGACCATGTCTCTTTTGATCATGCCGGTTTTAATCGTTGCCTCTCAGGAAGCCATCCACAACATTCCCGACTCCTTACGCCACGGCTCTTATGCACTCGGAGCCACAAAGTGGCAGACGATTCGCCGCATGGTCTTGCCCAGCGCAATGCCCGGCATACTCACCGGCATCATACTCGCGGTATCCAGAGCGCTTGGCGAGTCTGCGCCGCTGCTGCTGGTCGGAGCGTTTGCCTATATTGGCTCGCTGCCGAAATCACCCATGGACGCATTCATCGTGCTTCCGATCCAGATTTATACCTGGATGAGCAAACCCAGCGCGGACTTCAAGGATGTAACCGCCGCGGCGATACTGGTGCTGCTTGCGTTGCTGCTGCTGCTGAACCTGACTGCGATCATCATCCGCAACCGAAACCAGAGGAGTTTTGAGTAGTGCGACTGTAATACGGACCTGTGTAGCCGTGCGATCATCTGCAATCAATCAGCGGTTATATTCGGAAACAGGCAACACAAAAAAGTCCGTTTGAAATAGAGAACGAATGAAATATAGAACGAACAACATGGGATAAAAACTGAAAGGATGATACAATAATGAAACAGAACAAATGGATCGTCACCCTCCTTCTTGTGATGGCAGCTATGCTGGCCTTTACGGCATGCAGCCCCGCTGCAGCGCCCGCTACAGAGGCAGCGGCAACGGAAGCGCCTGCGGCGGAAGCCGCACCGGCAGCCGCACCGGAAGCCGCCGAAGAACCGGCGGTTGCCCTCAGCGGAGACATCATCATCGACGGCTCGAGCACAGTGTTCCCGATCACCGAGGCGGTCGTGGAAGAGTTCCGCATGGTGCACCCGGACGTGAACATTCCCATCGGCATCTCCGGCACGGGTGGTGGCTTCAAGAAGTTCATCATCAAAGAGATCGATATCAACGACGCCTCCCGCCCGATCAAAGACAGCGAAGCTGCCGATGCAGCGGCCAACGGCGTGGAGTTTGTCGAGTTCATCATCGCGTATGACGGCCTGTCGGTAATCATCAACATTGAGAACGACTTTGTTGATAGCCTGACCATGGAAGAACTGAACATGATCTGGAAGCCCGATAGCACGGTTATGACCTGGCAAGACGTCCGTCCGGAATGGCCGGATGAGGAGATCAAACTCTACGGCGCAGACACAGACTCCGGCACGTTTGACTACTTCACCGAAGAGGTCAACGGCGAAACAGGCGCAATCCGCACGGATTTCACACCCAGCTCAGATGACAACGTGCTCGTGCAGGGCGTCGCGGGGGACAAGTACGCGCTCGGTTTCTTCGGATATTCATACTATATCGAGAATACCGATAAGCTCAAGGCCGTCAAGATCGACAGCGGCAGCGGCCCCGTGGAACCCACCTTTGATACCATCAAGGACGGCAGCTACTCGCCGTTGTCCCGCCCGCTGTTCCTCTATGTGACCACAGAAGCGCTGGCCGAAGAGCATGTGCGCGCGTTCATC
>JAUYTF010000419.1 GCA_030695285.1 Eubacteriales bacterium
TGCGTGGTGATGTTCCAGCGAAACAGGATCATATCCGCGCGCGAGATGAAATAGTGCGTCAGGCGATCCTGTATCTTTGCGAGCGCGTCGGTGTAGCCTTCCGGTGCGCTGCCGTCATATTGCGCGCTGTTGAGCGAAAAGAGCAGGATATTATAGCCCGGCGCATTGAGGTCGATCTCCATGGCATTGGCGGTTTCGGAGATCTCCGAGACGCTCAGGCCGCCAGTGACGATTTGCTCAAAGAAGCGCCTACGCGAGAATGCCTCATATTCCTGCGCCTCGCGCTGAAACATGCTCAGATACTCGCGCTGCTGCTGCTCGGCTTCCATCTTTTTTTGCAGGGAGATGAGCATTTCCACCATCTTTTCCTTGATGACGGGTTTGAGCAGATATTGTTCTACGCCCATGCGAATGGCTTGCTGTGCATAGGTAAAGTCGTCATATCCGCTAATGATGACGATCTTGGTGTGCGGCAGTTCTTTTCGAACTAGGTCGCTCAACGCCAGCCCGTCCAGAAACGGCATCTTGATATCGGTAATGAGCAGATCGGGTTGAATCTGACGGATCAAAGGGAGCGCAAGCTCTCCGTCCGGCGCATCGCCCGCATACGAAAAGCCATACTGCTCCCACTGGATATTATTGCGAATCCCTTCGCGTACGACGATTTCATCTTCGACAAGAAAGACCTTGAACATGTGATCTTCCCTTCTGGAGCGTAAATTGGATGGGTTGTTTTATTCGATCGATCAGAAGTGTAAGATGCCCCACTTATTATTTACTTTTTTTCGCCCTCCGCCAATAGGATATTTTTTGATAAAGGTCGGATATTTTCAGGTAATGCGGGTTTTGCGTTGAAAAAAGGTGAATCGCTTTGAAATCTTCGGCTGGAAGCAGAAAAATCTTCAAAATCGCCGTATCGAAACACCTGTGATCGATCGAAAACCCGGCTTCAGCGTGCTAAAGTCGGGTTATGGTTGTCGTTTTGGTTCATGCCGGTCGGCTATGCCGTGTCGATGCCGCTTCATGGGGCAGGCGGGCCTGTAACCGCCTGCCCCCTTGGCGGAAGAGGAAGAACCCGAATGAAAAAGCCGATGCTTTGAAATATGCTTCTTTTATAGCTTTTGCTGTATTGGAGCAGAGAGAGTGAACATTTCGCTTGCTCTGCCGCGGCACAGGCGCACCTGCGCCAACCCCCAACCTTACGCCTTCATCTTCCAGGCAAGGTCCGAGAGGAACAGCGTCTGGCGGAAGGATTCTACAGTGGTGTCCTTGGTGATGCGCACAAACTCAATCTGCATCATCTCTGCCCAGTCGGCGAGCATCTGCGCGGTTGCGGCATAGCTCATCACCGTGTGATGCGCGCCGCCCGCCAGCAGCCAGAGCTTAAGTCCCGTGTTCAGATCCGGCATGGCGCGCCACATGACGCGGGCAACCGGTAGATTCGGCATCTGCATGATGGGCTTGATCGCCTCGACGTCCTGCGCAATCAGGCGCAGTCTGCCGCCCATATCGACGAGTGAGGCGACGACTGCGGGGCCTGCCGCGCCTTCAAACACCAGACGAGCCGGCGGCTCGCGATCGCCGATGCCGAGCGCATGCACCTCGATGCGCGGCTTTGTCGCGGCTATCGACGGGCAGACCTCCAGCATATGCGCGCCGAGGGAATAGGCGCCATCCTCGGCGAGATGATAGGTGTAGTCCTCCATAAACGCGGTGCCGCCTTCCATGCCCTCCGTCATCGCTTTTACGATGCGGGTCAAGGCGGAGACTTTCCAGTCCCCCTCGCCGCCGTAGCCGTAACCCTTTGCCATCAGATGCTGGCTGGCAAGGCCGGGCAACTGCCGCATGCCGACGAGATCCTGGAACGTGTTGGAATATGCCATTGCGCCGACGCGCCGGAAGATCTTTTCCATCGCGATCTCAGCGCGCGCCTGATAGCGCACCGATTCGGTCTGATCCGTCGCGATATCGTATTGGGACGCGTATTCCGCAATGAGCGCGTCGATTTCCGCCTCGGTCACGGCGTTCATCTCATCTACAAGATCGCCCACCGGCCAGGTATTCACCTGCCAGCCGAGCTTGATCTGCGCCTCGACCTTGTCGCCCTCGGTGACCGCGACCTCGCGCATGTTGTCACCAAAGCGGACAACTTTAAGATGCTTGCTCTCGTGGTAGCCGGCCGCGCTGCGCATCCACGCACCGAGCTCACCCAGCACCTTTGCGTCCTGCCAGAATCCTGCGACGACTTTGCGCGGCAGGCGCATGCGCGTGGCGATAAAGCCGTGCTCACGGTCTCCGTGCGCCGCCTGGTTGAGGTTCATGAAATCCATGTCGATTTCCTGATCCGGAATCTCTCTGTTATACTGCGTGGCAAAATGGCAATACGGCTTTTGCAGCAGATTCAGGCCGTTGATCCACATCTTGCTGGGGCTGAAGGTGTGCATCCATGTCACGATGCCGCAGCAAGCGTCGTTATAGTTTGCCTCCTGCACAAGGCTCTCGATTTCATCCGCGGTCTTCACGGTTCCTTTGTAGACAAAGCGGCAGGGAATTTGCGCCTGCGCATCGATATAGTCCGCCATCTCCTGTCCGCGCTCCGCAACCGTCTGTAGCACCTTTGGCCCATAGAGGAACTGAGAACCGACAATAAACCAGATTTCCTTCGTCTTTAGGCTCATGTTTTGTACTCCTTATTGAAAATGTATGATTGCTTACTTGGGATTTCGCAGATCGATTCGTAATTTGTATTGGTTTTGTTCTGTTATCAGAAGCGTAACACCAGAAAAACCCGCTGTCAATATCGATCGATGTATTTATTTCGATATTTGCATCAATCCTTGTGCGTTATTCCTCATATTTGTATTGTTTTTTATCGCATCATTTGATAAGTTGTATTGTATTTTCAGCGCTGATGTGATAGTATCGTGTAAAGAAGACCATCCTATCGTCGCAATAGTCAAAAGTTGACCAAAATGCTTTCTCTGATGCATACACATATACCATATTTGTATTGACGCAACATCGTAAGCACGCTATGATTTTTGTATCGCGCCGGAAAAACAGGACAGCGAGGACATATGCCGAAATATCAGCGCATCGCTTCTGAACTACGAGACGGAATCAAGGCCGGCCTGCTTCCTGCCGGGCAAATGCTGCCCACAGAGGAACAGCTCACGCTGCGATTCTCCGCGAGCCGCCAGACCGTCCGCCAGGCATTGTCCGTTTTGGTAGACGAAGGGCTCATCAGCAAGCAGCGGGGCAGCGGCTCGCGCGTGCGCGCGCCGGCCACCCCGCAAAAGAGCGGCAATATCGCAGTCATCGCCACCTACATCAGCGACTATATCTTCCCCGGCATTTTGCGCGAAGCACAGAGTGTGTTTGCCGCCAATCAGTATTCCGCCATCCTATCCGCCACGCGCAACAGCGTCTACAACGAGCGGACGATCCTCACCGACCTGCTCAACAAACCCATCGACGGCATATTGGTGGAAGGAACGAAGACCGCGCTGCCCAACCCCAACCTTGACCTATATCGAAAGCTGATGGAGCGCAATATCCCGATCGTGTTTTTCAACGGGTTTTATGCCGATCTGGACGGCACGATCAGCGTATATGCGGATAACTTTGGCGGCGGCTACACGCTGGTGCAGCATCTGCTCGGGAAAGGCCACACGTCCATTGCGGGCATCTTCAAGAGCGATGATATTCAGGGGCACGAGCGCTATTCCGGCTATATCACGGCGCTGCGCGACGCGGGTCGATTGATCGCCGACAGCTCCGTCTTCTGGTATACGACAGAGAGCCGGGACGAACTGTTTACCGAGGAGCTCGCAAAGAAAATTGCGGAATGCTCATCCGTGGTTTGCTATAACGACGAAATCGCGTTTCGCCTGATTCCGTTGCTGCTCTCGTGCGGTATTCGCGTGCCGCAGGATGTCGCGGTGGCGAGCTTTGACAACAGCGCGCTGAGCGAACTCGGCCCCGTCAAAATCACATCCCTCTCCTACGGCGAGCAGAACATCGGCCATATCGCGGCAAAGACGCTGCTTGAGCGCATCGCGGGCAATACCGCGCAGTCGCAAACGCTGCGATGGACGCTGATGGAAAAAGACAGCAGCAAGTGAGTATCCTTGCATACCCCCTTCAAATAAATACAAATCAAGAAAAGAATCGAGGCATGTTATGACGCAGGAAATCAACAATGCCGCCAAAATCACAGGCGGAGACACGTATCTCGGCATCGAATTCGGCTCTTCGCGCATCAAGGCGGTGCTGATCGACAAAAGCCACGCAGTGCTTGCCTCCGGCGCGCACAATTGGGAGAACCGGCTGGAGCACGGATTCTGGACGTACTCGATGGAGGATGTGTTCGCTGGCCTTCGGGACGCCTATGCAAATCTCGCGGCAAACGTAGAGAAGCAATACGGCGTGCCGCTTGTGCGCGTGGGCGCGATGGGCGTCTCCGCGATGATGCACGGCTACCTCGCGTTTGACGAGAAGAATAACCTGCTCGCCCCCTTTCGCACCTGGCGCAACACGACAACAGGCCAGGCGGCAGAGGCGCTTTCCACCCGCTTTGGTTTCAACATCCCCCAGCGCTGGAGCATTGCGCATCTGTATCAGGCGATGCTCAACGGCGAAGCGCACGTGGGCTCCGTCGCGTTTTTAACCACGCTGGCAGGCTATATCCACTACCGCCTCACGGGTGAAAAGGTCATCGGCATCGGCGACGGCTCCGGCATGTTTCCGATCGATTCCGTGCAGATGTGCTACGACAGCGCAATGTTGGATTCCTTCCAGCAGCTGGTCAAGGAGCAGGGCTGCGGCTGGAACATCTCGGATGTTTTGCCCCGCCTGCTCCCCGCGGGCGTTGCCGCAGGCAGCCTTACGCCCGATGGCGCAACGCTCATCGACCCCAGCGGTACGTTCCAGAGCGGCATCCCCTTCTCCCCGCCGGAAGGCGACGCGGGCACGGGCATGGTCGCGACGAACGCGGTGCGCCAGCGCACGGGCAACGTCAGCGCCGGAACCAGTGTGTTTGCCATGCTGGTGCTAGAAAAAGCGCTCTCGCGCTACTATACCGAGGTAGACATGGTGACCACGCCCGCAGGCGACCCGGTCGCGATGGTGCACTGCAACAACTGCACGAGCGATATCGACGCGTGGATTCGCCTCTTTGACGAAGCGGCGACTGCGCTCGGCGCCCAGTATGACGAGCGCACGCTCTATCAGACGCTCTATAAAAAGGCGCTGGAAGGCGCGCCGGACTGCGGCGGCATCATGACCTTTAATTATCTCTCCGGTGAGCATGTCACCAATCTGGAGGAAGGCCGCCCTCTGCTGTTTCGAAAGCCGGATGCCGTGTTCTCGCTCGCCAACGTCATGCGCGCGCACCTCACCTCCGCTTGCGCGTCGCTGCGCATCGGCATGGACATCCTCGCTGCGGAACACGTCCAGCTCGACGCGATGACCGGCCACGGCGGATTCTTCAAGGCGGAGGGCATCGGACAGAAGATCATGTCCGCCGCGCTCGGCACGCCCGTGACCGTTATGGCGACGGCGGGCGAAGGCGGCCCGTGGGGCATGGCGGTGCTCGCGGCTTACGCAAAGAACAAGGCGGCAGGCGAGTCGCTTTCGGACTATCTCACCGCGCGGGTATTCAACGGGGCAAAGAGCGTCACCATCTCGGCAACCGATGCGGAAGCGGCCGGTTTTGCCGCGTTTATGGAAGGCTACAAGCGCAGCCTCGCCGTAGAGCGCGCGGCGGTGCAGGCGTACTAATCCGCTTTTTGCGAGAACCGGCATAAAACGCGTAACCCCTCAAACAGTCGATATGGAGAACAGTAACATGCTTGAATCGTTAAAACAGCAGGTGCTGGAAGCAAACCTGCAGCTACCCAAGCTCAATCTCGTCGCATTCACCTGGGGCAATGTCAGCGCCATCGACCGCGCGAGCGGTATCATGGTCATCAAGCCCTCAGGCGTGACCTATGAGGCGATGCGCGCGGAGCAGATGGTCTGCGTCGATCTTTTCAGCGGCAAGGTGGCCGAGGGCGATCTTCGCCCGTCCTCCGATACGCCGACGCACCTCGCGCTGTATCGCGCGTTTCCTAATATCGGCGGCATCGTGCACACGCACTCCCGCTGGGCGACGATCTTCGCGCAGGCAGGGCGCGCCATCCCCGCGCTAGGCACCACGCACGCGGACTATTTCTACGGCGATGTGCCCGTCACGCGCCCGCTGAGCAAAGGTGAAATCGAGGGCGAGTATGAACTGGAGACCGGCAACGTCATCGTGGAGGCCATGCAAGGCGTAGACCCCGCCTCCATGCCTGCGATATTGGTGCAGGAGCACGGCCCGTTTGCCTGGGGCAAGGACGCACAGGAGGCTGTTTATCATGCGGCCGTGTTGGAAGAAGCCGCCATGATGGCGTGGCACACGCTCGTGCTTGCGCCGACTGCGCGACTCAATCCAACGCTGCTGGACAAGCATTATTTGAGAAAGCACGGAAAAAGCGCCTATTACGGGCAGGGAAAGCATTAGAACAGGTTTTGAGCCAATATTTGAATCGGCTTTACAACGCACAGCAAAAGCACAAACAGAGGGGATGCGCAGAAAATGGACAGCCCCTCCGTTTGTTTGCTGTAAATCTGTTTTCGCTGTTTGAAAATGTGTTTTTATTAGTTCCGCCGTAGCCGTGCGCTGCGCTACTCAATCAACGCGATTGTTCCGCCGGAAAGGAAGCCAAGGTCGGATGAACCAGCGATGATATTGACATTGCTGCCGGTGATGATGATCTCCTTTGCGATGACTCTGCCATATATGTTGATATTGCTGGCATATATCCCGATTTTGCCGTTGGGCGCATAGAGCGTTCCGTAGATCGTCAGCCCCGCAGTGGAGAGGCTGATGTTGCCGCCGGTCGAATACAGGCAGACCGCCGTACCCGAGTCGGCTTTGAGCATGCTGCCGCTTAAATTGATGTCTTTTGTTGCGCAAATCGTCCCCTGGCCTGTAAAGGTGCTTGCCGCCACCTGGACGCTTCCAGTCACATAGATCGACGAGTCGACACTGATATTGGTGCCATAGTATGTTTTGTTTCCCGTGTATGCTGTCCCCGCAGCCGTCGCCTCTGCGTTTACTTCGGCTGAGAAATCGGGCATTGATATGACCGCAGCCGGGCTGGTCAACCTATTGGGGACGTTGATCGAGCTTCCCTGTATATCGATGGATGCCCCCTGCGCAAGTCCGCCGATCGTAATCGACGAAACATAGCAGTTCAGCGAGGTGACCGCTTCCGCATTTCCGGTGATCGTCTGGCTGGAACCCGTGATCATGAGCGAGTGGTTCGAATGCACACTGCCCGTGATGTTGAGACTGCTGGAATACATGCCAAGAAGCAGGTTGTTGCCGCCCGAAAAGACAGCATAGCCAAAGCAACCGCCTCCACCGCCGGTTTTCTCAGCAACCGCGCGGGCGGAAACCTCCACGCTGTTGAAGCCAATCACGCGCGCGAATGTATACTGTACCGTTTCCGTGCAAACGACCTCGATTCTGTTGGCGTTTCCGTTGTAAGGCGACGTCGCCGTCGTGTTAAAAGAGGGCACGCCATTGAGCCCGGCATAGGTCACCGCCGTGCTCTTTGCGGTGGCAGCGGTCGGCAACTCACGCGCGCCTGCCAGAGCGGCTGCGTCAGCCGCGTTCTGTAGTTGACCCTTGCTCACAGATACCATGCCGACATCTACGACGATCGCCGCGACGCCGCAGAGCATAGCGATAGAAATCGCGACCAGAATGATGGATTGCCCGGCTTCTCTTTTTAGCCATGTTTTGATGGATCGCATGAAAAAAAACCTCCAAACCGGTGGCCACTCATGGCCGCCTGCTCTCCTGCGCGAGAACATGTGCGCTTGTTCTACAAAGAAAATCGCATTACGCAACATGCTTATATCTACCATACTACTGTTAGTATATTGAACAGGTCAAAGATGTCAATCCATTAGAAAAACAAGTGTAAGTGTTGCCTCATGAATTACGGATATCGCATTGCATGAGGCAGTCAAATCTGATGTCATCGAAGAAAGTATGTTCTTGCGTCCATATATGATTCTCCAGAACCCCTTGATCACATCCTTATCCCGACAGCATGATCCCGACAGCATGATCCCGACAGCATGTGTTTGTTGCTTTTTCGAAGCAGAAACGCGCAACAACGGGGCTATATCATCCGAGACTTCTGCGCTTTGCTGCGTCTGCTCACTTAAAAAATGTTTTATTTACGCGGGTAGTACGCATCTGCACTCGCGGCGTCCGGCCGCAGGATCTGCATGGCAGGCTGCCCAGGCCGCTGCTGGAAATCCGGCTGCGCATCTATATTGGACTTAAACTGGCTGATGAGCTGGTATGCCTCCGCAAACATAGTTGCTAGCTTGTCTGCAACCTGCGAAAACTCTTTTTGCTGTACAAAAGCATTCAGTTGCACGGGCTGTTGCACGGGCTGTCGCACGGGCTGTTGCACCGGCTGCTGCATGGGCTGCTGCACGGGCTGTTGCATAGGCGGCGGCTCGAAGGCTGCAGCGTATGTGCCGGACGTTTCGAACGGGCGCATCATGTTGGCATCCGCTGCCGATCTCGTCCCGACCGCACGGAAATAGTAAACCTCTTCGCGCAGACGGTCGTTCTCTTCCATCAACCGCTCACGCTCTGCTTTCCAGGTGGCCACAAGATTGGATGCCTGCGCAACCGATGCGCGCAATTTCTGCGTTTCTGTCTCCAGCGCGCGGATGCGCTCCGCATTGCCGCCGCCAGCCACTTCCAGCCGGAGCCGCTCGAGCTCGTCCCGCTCTGCGCTGTGGTTTTTCACTGTTTGCAGCAGCGCGCTGATGCGCGCATTTGCGGCGTTAAACTGCGTTTCCCGCTCAATGAGAAGGTCTTTGAGTTTTTTAATTCCGTAGTTGCGCGCTTGAATTTCGCTCTTTGCCGCATCCAGTTGGATGATCAGATGCTCCTGCTCCTGCTTGGCGGCTTTTGTTTGCTGCGCAAATATGCGCTTGACGTTTTCCACATACACGCGCACATCCCGCGGGTCATAGCCGGACAAGGCACGGCGAAACCGCGCATCTGCATCCATCTGGCTTCGCAGGGACTCGATTCCTTCTTCGTTGCGCTCCGTACGCTCATTCATTGGACTACCTCCAATACATCCCCGGCCGTAATGGCACGCCGTTTTGCGCAGCCATCCGGCAACTCCAGCACACGTCTTGCGCCGCGTTGCTGCGGCAGTATTCTTCCCGGGTTCAGCGACTCGTCGATTCGCAGCACACGCCCGTTTCGATCCAGATAAACTGCGTCAATCGCGTAGCGCATGCCGATGGTATGGATGGCGCTGCAGGGTGTGAGCAGCAACCCTCCGTCCTTCTGCAGCGTGCGGCCTAAGAGACCGCGCAGCCGCGCAAAATAACCCTTGGCGTGCCAAACCGTCGCAATTGTCTCGCCGTCTTTCACGATTCGAACCGTCTTCATGCCATCGCCTCTTCTTCGAAAACCGTGTTGTTCGTCGCCGTTTTCTTGTTGCTGTTTTCGGATTGCATCCTGCATCTTAAATTCATCATCGAGAATCTTCACGCCGGCAACAACCGTATTTCGCCGAAAAATGCGTCTGCGTCTCTGCCGCCAGAACAAAGCAGCAATGTGTCCTGCCCTGTTCTGCTGACGTTCGGTCATTTGAATGTCGCGATCAAGTTGACGGCTGCGGGGCCGAGCAGGATGATGAAGATGACCGGAAAAATAAACAGCACAGTCGGCAGCATGATCTTTATCGGCGCTTTTGCTGCCCTTGCTTGTATCATCTGCTTGCGCTCTATGCGAAGCCGCTCCGCCTGGATATCCAGTACATTCTTGATGGGAACGCCTAGTTGATCCGCCTGCAAGAGCGCGGTGACGAACGCGGTGAGTTCCTTCACATCACAGCGCTCTGCCATCTCCTTGAAAGCCGTTCTCCGCGGAACACCCATCTGAACCTCGCGAATCGCGTTGTTAAGCTCCATCAGCAGGGCGGACTTGTTTTTCGCGTATTGCCGCAAAATTGCTGCATCCAGCCCAAGGCCCGCCTCCACACTCACCACCAGAACATCCATCGTCTCAGGCAACTCGCGCAGGAGTGTTTCTTTTCTCTTTTTCACACGGGAGGTAAGAAAGCGGCTGGTACCGAAGAGCGGAATATTTAACAGCACAAGCAAGATGATCAGCCGCAGGAAAAAGCCAAGAGGCAGCAGCAGAAAGAGCGCGATTCCGATCACAAAGAACATGAGGATCAGCATGCCCTTGACAAACGTGAACTCCTGCAACGTCAGCGAGAGCCCGGATGCCTTGAGCTGTTTGTCGAGCTTGATGTTCGCCTTGCTCTGGCCTATGGGCTTGCTGTTTCCCGCGGATCGGCGTATGCTTTCGGAGATTCGCCTGATCATCGGACGAAACACGCGCTCCGAGAACGTTTTTTTGAGTTCTTCGTCGCTATAAGCGCGCTCCGTTTCTACGACCTGCGAAAATCGCTTGCGCATCTGGTCGCTCTTGACGCCAATTCCGCGCAACAGCGCAAGTAGTCCGAGAAACACCGCAAGTGTAAAAACAAGTACGACAAATCGCATGCAGCGCCTCCCCTCTTAGAGTTTGATGTTTACGATTTTGTTGACGATGGAGAATCCGATGGATTCCATTACCACACAGATCAACAGCATAATCCGCCCTGAGCGCGTTGTAAAAAACATATCGATATAGCCCGGGTTGATCAGCATCAGAATCAAAATGATAAACACGGGCAATAGCCCGATGATATAGCCGCTCATCCTTCCTGCGGACGTTAGGGTTCGAATCTCACCGCGCAGCTGGATGCGCTGGTTGATCGTATCCGAGATGTTCTGCAGAATGACGGAGAGATTTCCGCCTATTTGCCGCTGAATGATGACCG
>JAUYTF010000421.1 GCA_030695285.1 Eubacteriales bacterium
ATCCGGTTTCCTACATCCGCTTCTTGAGCTACCTCAACAAGAGCGCAAAATCGCTGCTTTTGCAATACTTCACCGATCCGGCGATCTACAACTTCTTCGACAAACTCACCTCTACCTATTGTTATGCGACGGTGCAGGAAGCCCCCGCTGTGCTCGCCGCCGTCATGTTTGTGGACAATCACACTGGCGGTAGCTGGTATCCCGCGGGCTCCACGCTGTTTTTGCCCGGCAAACTGGAGAAAGCAATCGAGGAACGTGGCGGAGACATGTATCTGGGACGTGAAGCAGTCTCGATTCTGTTTGATGCAGAAAAGCCCTCCGGCGTGCTGCTGGACGACGGAACGCGGCTCATGGCGGACGACATCGTATACTCCGGCACGGTCTGGAATCTCTACAAAAAGCTTATCGATCCTGCGCATTCCAGCGAGAAGAGGCGCGCATGGGCAAAGAGCCTCGTGCCGACGTATCCGAGCGTTGTACTCTACGCAGAGGTCGATCGCGCGGTCATCCCCGCAGACACCGCGCCCGTGGAGATGCTTGTCGGCAATCCGGAACAGATCGACGAGAGCGAAGTCACCGCCTATCTCTTCAGCATCGACGATCGCACCCTCTGCGCCGACGATGCACACGCGGTCATGGCCATTGGGCCGACATTTCAGGACTGGTCCGGCGCAGACAGCGCGGAATACTGCCGCCTCAAAGAAGCCGAGCAGCAGCGGCTCATCGCCGTGCTGGAGCGGCGCTTTCCCGGCTTCTCCGACGCCGTGCGCTATGCCGAGGTCGCAACCCCGCGCACCATCGAGCGCTACACGATGAAAAACGGCGGCGCGGTGGCGGGGCCAAAGCAGATGCTGGGGCAGCATATGTTTTTCCGCCTGCATACGAAAAGCGAATGGGATAACTTCTTTAACTGCGGCGAGTCCACCGTGATGGGCACCGGCACGCCGACCGTCACCACCAGCGGGCTCTCCGCTGCAAACGCGATTCTCAAAAAACGCGGGCTTGCACCGTTTGTCTATGACAAGAATCAAAAAAATTATGTGCGCCAGCTCCCGCTTCCGTTTACGGCAGAACAGCTTTACACAGACGAACCGGAGCCCGCGCGGGGCATCATGAAGGCTGCAATGCGCTGCCGCTTTTGCGAGCATCCCGCATGCTGCAGCAACGATGCAACAGATATCCCCGGCATCCTGCGGCGCGTCGCGGTCGGCAACTTTCTGGGCGCGAAAAAGCGCTTTGCCGCGCATCCGGCGGATGCTGACACACTCACCCGATATGAATCCAGCTGCATCCGTCTGCGTGAAGGCAGCGACGCGGTTGAACTATCGCGCATCATTTGCGCGCTGATGGAGGAACACGAATGAACGAAACATATGATGTGCTCGTCGCAGGAGCAGGCGCTGCCGGATTGACCGCAGCTGCGTATTGTGCCAAGGCCGGGCTTGTTACACTCGTTTGCGAACGCGCCGAGAAGGTCGGCGGGCTCGTCGGCACATTCACACACGAAGGCTTTTCATTTGACGCGGGCATTCGTGCGTTTGAAGACTCGGGCGTCATCACGCCGATGCTTCGCTCGCTCGGCATCCAGCTCGATTTTGTCAAAAACCCGGTCACCGTCGGCATTGCAAACCGCCGCGTGCGTCTGGATGGTGAAGAGAGCCTCGCAGCATACGCAGATTTATACAAGTCTTTCTTTCCGCAGGAGGCGGGCGCGATCGACGCTATTATTCTGGAGATCGTCAAAGTCATGCGGTATATGGACGTGCTTTACGGCATCGAAAACCCGCTTTTTCTGGAAGGCGAGCTCAAAGACCCCAAGTACCTGACTAAAACGCTCCTACCGTGGCTGTTGAACTATTCCGTCAACATCAAGAAGGCCGGCAAGCTCGATCAACCTGTGCAGCAGTATCTGCGCAAGTTCACGCAGAGCCAGAAACTCATCGACATGATCTGTCAGCACTTCTTTGCCGAAACGCCGACGTTCTTTGCGCTGAGCTATTTCGGGCTCTATCTCGACTATCGCTACCCCCTCGGCGGAACTGGCAAACTGCCCGCGCGGCTTTCGGACTATATTGTTTCGCATGGCGGCACGATTCGCACCGGCAGCGAGGTGGTTTGCTTACTGCCCGATGCGCACACGGCAATCCTCGCAGACGGGAGCGAGATCCGTTATCGCCAGCTCATCTGGGCTGCGGATCAGACGGCATATTTTCGCGCGCTCGGCGAGCCTCTGCCAAACCCCATCGCCGCAAAGAAAGCGCTTGCCTTGCGCAGCCATGGCATGGACTCCATCCTCACGCTCTTTATCAGCGCATCGATTCCGCCGGAGGAAGCGGAAGCTGCCTGCGGTACCCACGCGTTCTATACGCCGGTTACAGACGGGCTTA
>JAUYTF010000422.1 GCA_030695285.1 Eubacteriales bacterium
CCGATGATGGTGCAGCTGCAAGCGAGCGAATCCTTGATGCGCTTGGCGAGCGTGCTCTTCCCGCTGCCGCTCGCGCCGCAAATACCGACAATGATCATGACTACATCACTCCTATAAAAACACGGTTGTGTTTGGATTGGATCAAGTTTCTGTTTGATTTCTGTTAGTTTATCATAAAATCGGGGTGATTGGCAATCTTGCGCGGAGGAAACATACCCGCACAGTCATTATTTGTAGGGGCGGATATCATCCGCCCGCTGTAAAGGGTTCAAAGTCCGAATCTTCGCGCAGAACAAAACCAGCCCGAGTTTTCGGACTGCTTTGCAAGCAACTCTGTTGCTTACTTGATTTCGCAGGTAGCTCCAACACCATCATCTCAGCCTGAAATGTGTAGAAAAAAACCAGCCCGAAAACTCGGACTGGTTGCAAACAACTCTGTTGCTTACTTGATTTCGCAGGTAGCTCCAACTTCTTTGAACGCCGCAACGATCTTCTCGGCGTCTTCCTTGTTGATGCCTTCCTTGACTTTGCTCGGCGCGCCATCGACGACGTCTTTGGCTTCCTTGAGGCCGAGGCCGGTGAGTTCGCGAACGACCTTGATGACCTTGATCTTCTCGGCGCCAACATCCTTGAGGATGACGTCGAACTCGGTCTTTTCTTCCGCTTCTTCAGCGGCGGCGGCAGCGGGGCCGGCGACGGCAACGGCAGACGCGGCGGCGGAAACGCCAAATTCTTCTTCGAGAGCCTTGACGAGCTCAAAGAGCTCCAGAACGGACATCGCTTTGATATCAGCGATCAATTTTTCCTTATCCATAATATCCTCCATACATTTTTATTGCGGATGATCCGCATATTTGTCGTTGTTGTTGATACGCGAACTTCCGCTTTACGCTTCCGCTCCGCCCTGCTTCTTGGCGATCTCGTTGAGCGCGATTGCGAACTTGGAAATCGGGGACATCATGGATCCCAGCATGCGCGCAATCATCACCTCGCGGCTCGGCAGGTCTGCAATTGCCTCGATCTGAGCTGCATTGAGAATGTCTTTTTCGACGAAGCCACCCTTGAGCTCGCATTTCTTCGCCTTCTTGATGAAAACTTTGAGGATGCGCGCCGGGGCTGCGACGTCTTCGTAACCAAACGCGAAAGCGCTGGGGCCTTTGAGAATGGAAGTTTCCTTTGCGTCGATGCCGTTTGCTTCGCAGGCGCGCTCCATGATGTGGTTTTTGATAACCGCATATTCCACGCCGGCTTTGCGCATCTCTGCGCGTAGCTCGGTATCCTCCGCAACGGAGATGCCGCGATAGTCGAACACGACGATGCTCTGCGCCTTTTTGATCTTTTCAGCGACAGAAGAAACCTGTTCCGCTTTGCGTTCTATGTTCTGAACGTTTGCCATCTAGTTGTTTCACCTCCTTGTATCTGTTTAAGGGAAAATAAAAAACCCTCCGCCCGAATCAAGACGAAAGGATGCCATACAAACCAATATAGATGTTGTACGCATCACCTCGGCAGGACTTATGCGGTCTCCCGCTGCCGACTGTCTTGGGCGATTTTATTACCGAAAAGGATGTTACCATACGGCGCGCGCTTTGTCAACACAAAAACCGCCGCTTGTAAAACCAACATCGCCCGGGAAAGCCTTGTTGCAAGGCTTTCCCGAGGCGAATGTTTTCTTAGAACTTGAGGGTATTGAACCTGATGCCAGGTCCCATCGTGGCGCTGATGACAACGCTCTTGAGGTAGGTGCCCTTTGCTGCGGACGGCTTTGCTTTGACGATTGCGTCCATCAGCGTGGTCAGGTTCTCTTCGAGCTTATCTCCGCCAAACGATGCTTTGCCGATCGGGCAATGCACGATGCTGGTCTTGTCGACGCGATACTCCACCTTACCGGCTTTGATGTCGGCGACGGCTTTGGCGACGTCCATGGTGACCGTCCCGCTCTTCGGATTCGGCATGAGGCCCTTGGGGCCGAGCACGCGGCCGATGCGGCCGACGACGCCCATCATATCCGGGGTCGCGACGCAAACGTCGAACTCAAACCAGTTCTCGGTCTGGATCTTCTTTACGAGATCTTCGTCGCCAACATAATCGGCGCCGGCTTCCTCTGCTTCGCGGGCTTTGTCGGCCTTGGCGAACACGAGGACGCGCACTTTTTTACCCGTGCCGTGCGGTAGAACGACAGCGCCGCGAACCTGCTGGTCAGCGTGGCGGGGGTCTACGCCGAGGCGGACGGATGCTTCGATGGTCTCGTCAAACTTCGCTTTCGCGGTGGTCAGAACGAGATCGAGGCCTTCACGAACATCATACTGTTTTTGGGCTTCGATGCTCTTCTTGCTTTCGGTATACTTCTTGCCGTGTTTCATTTTCTCGCTCCTCCTCAGTCTCCGACGATGACGCCCATGCTGCGCGCCGTGCCCGCAACCATGGCCATTGCCGCTTCCACGCTGCCCGCATTGAGATCGGGCATCTTCAGCTCGGCGATTTCACGCACCTGCGCCTTGGAAATAGTGGCAACCTTCGTTTTGTTCGGAACTCCCGAAGCGGTCTCGATGCCGCAGGCCTTTTTGATCAGGATGGCGGCAGGAGGCGTCTTCGTGATGAACGAGAACGAGCGGTCCGCATACACGGTAATGACGACCGGGATGATCAGACCGGCAGACTTCTGCGTGCGTTCGTTGAACTCTTTGCAGAAAGCCATGATGTTGACGCCCTGTTGACCCAGCGCGGGGCCGACCGGCGGCGCGGGCGTCGCTTTTGCCGCAGGAATTTGAAGTTTTACGTAGCCTTGGATTTTTTTTGCCATTGCAGTTCCCTCCGTTAAATTGGTTGTGGTAAGCGGGGTGCCTCCCCCTCCCACGTTCTAATAACGCATATAGCGTAATAGATGTTTTTGCGCTGCTCTCGCAGCGTTTAGTGTTTTACAGCCTCTGAACCTGTACGAAGTCGAGCTCTACCGGTGTCTCACGTCCAAACATAGAGACAGTCAGTTTGATCTTCTGGCGCTCGATGTCCAGCGTTTCCACGCGGCCGGTGAAGTTCTCCAGGGGGCCGTTGATGACGCGGACGGTTTCGCCCACCTCGATATTGAGCATGATCGGAATCCGCTCAACGCCCATGGCTGTGACTTCCTCGTCTGAAAGCGGAACAGGCTTGCTGCCGGGTCCAACGAAACCCGTTACGCCGCGTGTGTTGCGCACAACATACCAGGCGCGGGGGTTCATCACAAGATCGATCGACTTGCCGCCGCCGTGCTCTGCGGAACGTTCTTTTTCCATCACGTCCACGAGCATCTTCACCATAACATAGCCGGGAAATACTTTTCTCTGGGTTACTTTGCGTTTTCCGTTGGGCAAAACTTCGATGGTTTCCTCCGTGGGGTATTTCACCTCAAGGATTACATCCTGAAGTCCTGCGTTCTCCACGGACTTTTCAAGGTCTTCCTTGACCTTGTTTTCATAACCCGAGTAGGTATGAACCACGTACCATTTTGCTTCCTGCACGCTCATAACTCCTTACCCGACGTTGATACTGCTCAACGCACCGAAACCGCTCGAAAATACCAAATCGAGAACGCCGATGAGAAGCGCCATTGCCAGAACAAAAACGATCACAGCCAGCGTATGACTGAAGAGCTCTTTGCGGGATAGCCAGGTTAGCTTCTTCACCTCGCCGAGCATCTCCCGCAAAAACCGGAACAGGCCGACGTCATGCCTGCCGTCCGTCGCGAGAATATAGAACAGCGTGATCACAATCGCGACGATGCCGGCAAGGAGCGCTATTGTGCCCATCTTGGCGGTCGCGGTTAAAATTACGATGGCGTAAACGAGCGAGAGCGTGCCTAGGGTCATGAGCGTCTTGCCCTTTTTGCTCAGCAGGCCAAGCACGCCGGCGATCGCCATCAGAAGGCCAAGCAGGCCGCTTGCGACCTTGAGCCCTGTTGAAAGCGCATAGCTCTCTAAGGGCGTGATGATCTGCAGCGTATTGTAAACGGCGAGGAAAAGCCCGCCTGCTACGAAAAGAATGCTCGCGGGCAAGAGCAGCTTAGGGGCAATCATGCTCCAAAACGGCTTCTTGACTGCATGTCCGTGCGCGTCGAACCTTGCGGACTTCTTCTCCGCGCTCTTGGCATCCTTACTCGGTGTGCTAAGATTCTGTGCCATATCGTCCCTCTTTCGTCGTCTCTGTTACTTCGATTCTCGATGCGTCGTATGCTTGCGGCAGAAACGGCAATACTTGCTGAACTCAAGTCTTTCAGGGTCGTTCTTTTTGTTCTTGTAGGTGTTGTAGTTCCTCTGCTTGCACTCGGTGCAGGCCAGGGTGATCTTTACGCGTGCATCTGCTGCCATGGTCAAAACCCTCCGTTAATTCGGTTAAAACATCATAAATCGAGCCCCTTTGCGGGGCACCTTCAAAAGATACCATAACAAAGGGGCCGTGTCAATTGGTTATTTGTGTTTTCCCCGTTTCTTTGCGAAAAAATCGCTGTTTTTCTGCTAATTTCCCGCAACCTTGAGGCCGGAAACGAGTATGCTCGGCGAGCCGAAGTAGCCGCCCTGCGGCATGCCGAAGCGCAGGTCGCTACCAAGCGCGATCACATCCTTCATCAGGCTCACAAAATTGCCCGCGACGGTGATGTTGGAGACCGGGCGCACGAGTGCGCCGTTCTCGACGAGAAAGCCTGCCGCTTTGAGCGAGAAGTCACCCGAGACCGCGTCCACACCCGCGTGCAACCCTTCGAGCTCGGTGATGACGAGGCCGCTGCCGAGCGCTTGGAGCAAATCCGCATAGCCATGCTTGCCCGCCTCCAGACGAAAGACCGTGGGCGCTACGCTGACCGCCGAGGCCGCGCTTTTGCGGCTGGCGTTGCCGGTGCTCTGCACCCCTGCTTTTTTCGCGGTCTTGAGGTTGTGCAGCAGCGTCTTGAGCACGCCGTTTTCGATGACGGCCTTTTTCACGCAGGGCGTTCCCTCGCCGTCAAAGGCGCGGGGCGCGACGGGATCAAACGGATCGTCCCAAACCGTGATCAAGCAGCTTGCAATCGCCTCTCCTTCTTTGCCCGCGAGCAGGGAGCAGCCCTTTTGCGCTTCGTCCGCCGAAAACATCGGCGAAAAAGCGCTGAGCAGATCGCTCACCGCGTAAGGCTTGAGCAGCACGCGATAGCAGCCGGAGTCAACGGGACTTGCGCCGAGCTTACCCAGAGCGTCCTCTACCGCTTCTTTTGCGCAGCCTTCCGCATCCGCGGCATCTGCGCCCATGCGAAACGCGAAGCCGGTCTGCAGCTCCGCCCCGTCCTCGACAGACGGCATCACATACAGATAAGAGCTGTTGGTGCTGCGCTCCGCGTGTAAGCCGAGCGAATTTTCCATGACGACCGCGCCGGAATCAAAGCCCGCCGTGCAGTATACCACGCGCTTGACACGCGGGTCCATGGCAAGGCACACTTCTTCGAGCCGTTTGGCAAGCGCGATGCGCTCTGACTCCGTCATGTGTTTCAGCGCGCTGTCTGCACGGGTGACCGCCTGATAGGTTTGCCGCGTCTGCATCGGGTGCTCGTCGTCGCTCTCGATGCAGCGGGCGTTGTCCGCCGCATGGTCAACGAGCTTTTCCGGCTCATCGATGCGCTCGGTATACGCATATCCCTCGCGTCCGTTCAATGAAACGCGGACCGAAACACCCGCCTCGCGGCTGACGCTGTAGCGATCGATCTCGCCCGCGTTTGCGTTGACTTCAAACGATTCCCCATTTGCGTAATAGAGCTCCGAGGAAGCACAGCCGGTCTTTTCGGCATATTCCATCGCTCGTGATGCAAATTCCTGATACGTCATTCGATTGCTCCCCCTTTGCCGCCGATTGTCATGCCGGATACGCGGATGCGCGGCTGTCCGACATTGGTCGGCACCGAGCCGGAGAGCGACCCGCACATGCCCGGCGACATCCACATATTTCTGCCCACGCGGTCGATCTTAAGCAGCACCTCGCTGCCTTTGCCGATCAGCGTCGCGCCGCGCACGGGCGAAACGATCTTGCCGTTTTTCACCCAATAACCTTCCGCGACGCTGAAATTGAACTCTCCCGTCGGCGGGTTGACGGAGCCGCCGCCCATCTTTTTGGCATACAGGCCTTCCGCCATGCCAAAGATCATCTCCTCGTCGTCGTCCGCGCCCGCGCAGATGAAGGTATTCGTCATGCGCGACGTCGGCGCAAACATATATCCCTGCCTGCGGGAGGAGCCGGTGCTCGGCATATTCATGCGACGCGAGCCGAGTTTATCGATCAGATAACCCTTGAGGATGCCGTTTTCGATCAGGAGATTGCGTTGCGGCGTTCCACCCTCGTCGTCCACATTGATCGAACCCCATTCGCCGGGCAACGTGCCGTCGTCCACGGCGCTGACGCAATCTGCGGCGATCCTGGTGTTGAGCTTTCCGCAGAAGACCGAGTTATTGCGCCCGACCGCGGTCGCTTCCAGCGAGTGTCCGCAGGCCTCGTGGAAGATGACCCCGCCAAACCCGCCGTCGATGACCACGGGAAGGTTCCCAGCAGGGCATTCCGGCGCGTGCAGCATGGTCACCGCCATGTTTGCGGCAACTATTGCGTGCGCTTCCACGTCGATGATGTCGCGATAGGTTTCAAACCCGCGGCAGCAGCCGGGGCCTTCAAAGCCTGTCTGCGCTTCCGTGCCGTTCATGGCAACCGCCTGCAAAAAGATGCGCGTGCGTGGGCGCTCGTCGGTGACGAATACGCCGTCAGTATTCACGATAGTCACGCGCTGCACCTGATCAAGATAGCGCACCAGCGCCTGCGTAACTTCGCTCGACGCGCTCTTCATCACGCGCGCGCCGGTTCGCATCACCTCGACGCGCTCGGCGTTGCCGATGGTGTCAAAGCGCTGCTTGACGGGCGTGGTGAAGCGAGTCAGCGTGAGTTGTATCTCGCCATTTGGCGCAAACTTCGCCTCGCCCAGCGCCGCCGCTGCCGCGCGCGCAGTCTCGAGGAGCGATTGCTCATCGATATCCGCGCAGTAGGCATAGGCGCTCTGCGTGCCGAGCAGTATGCGCACGCCCGCGCCGGAGATGCGCGCATAGTTTGCAGACTCCACCTTGCCGTCGATCATCTCGATGCGCGTGCTCTCGTTGTCCTCTAAAAACAACTCGGCATAGTCCGCGCCGCTCTTCTGCGCTTCGCGCAACACGGCGTGTGCCGTTTCCTTCAAAATCAATTTTGGATTCCTCCTGTTTGGATTTGTAAGCAGGTCGAAAACCGCGTCTGCATACGCAGTCCTTTTTGAAATTGTATACAGGGCGAAAACAGCGTCTGCATACGCAACCCTTTCGTGGGCAGTATATTTATGATAGAGGAACGGGCGGCAATCGTCAACCGGATTCGAAGCGCAGATGCGTCAATATAGTTGAAACACCCTTGATGCTTCGTGAAAATAATTCCTGAAAACTTCTGTTTTCTGTGCGCGGTCTGCACTGTTGAAACCCATAATCTATACGCTCAAAAAATACTGATTTTATGTATCTTTACAAGCGCCGGTCGTACATGATATATTACCCGCTATGGATGCAGTGAAACAGAAGCTATGGACTAGAGATTTTACGATTCTGACGCTCGGCACGGTCATCTCCATGCTCGGAAACGCGGTGGCAGGCTTTGCCATTGGCCTTCTTGTGCTGGATAAAACCGACTCCGTGCTACTCTATGCGCTGTTTATGACCTGCTACAGCCTGCCGCGCATCGTACTGCCCATGTTCGCAGGACCGTATCTGGATCGCTTCTCCCGCAAACGCGTCATCTATACGCTGGATTTTCTGTCCGCCGCGCTCTATGCAATTTTCTTTGTGTTACTGTTGCGGGGGTATTTTAACTACACAGCATATCTGCTCATGTCGATGCTCATCGGCTCGATCGACAGCGTTTACACCGTCGCATATGAGAGTTTCTATCCCCTGCTCATCAGCGAGGGCAATTTTACGCGCGCATATTCCATCGAAAGCCTGATCTATCCGCTCAGCAGCGCCATCATGGTGCCCATCGCAGGCCTCTGCTACAAGACCATCGGCCTGGCTCCGCTGTTTCTCTTTAATTCCGTAACATTTTTGATCGCGGCGATAGCTGAAACGCAGATTAAGAAGGTTGAGACGCACATCGCAAAAGCGGCAGAGCGCTTCAACGGCAGCCGGTTCATGCACGACCTGAAGGACGGCTTTGCCTATCTCAAGCGGGAGCGCGGGCTCAACGCAATCACCTGGTTCTTCTTTGTGATGATGCTGACGAGCTCCGTCTGCTTGACGCTTGCCCTGCCCTATTTCAAGAACCTGAAGGGTGTGGACGGGATTATGCAATACACGTTCGTGATGGGTGCAAACACCATCGGTCGCCTCATCGGCGGAGGCGTGCAGTATTTTTTCCGCTATCCGGCTGAGAAGAAGTATCACATCGCGTTGTTCGTCTATATCGCCATCTCGTTGATCGACGGCGCGTACCTCTTCTTCCCGTTCTGGGTGATGCTGCTCTTCATGCTCATGGATGGCATGCTGGGGGTCACCAGCTATAACATCCGCATCTCCAGCACGCAAAACTATTTGCCGGACGAGATGCGCGGGCGCTTCAACGGGCTGTTTCAGATGCTCATCATACTTGGCACGATCATAGGCCAGCTCATCGCGGGGGCAATCGGCGATCTGCTGCCGATTCGCTGGGTGGTAGCGGTCTGTATGGGCATCACCGCGCTATCGGTATTCGTCATCATCGTTCCCAACGGGGATCACGTCAAGAAAATCTATAACGTGATCGTATAAGTGTGACAGTTATAACAGAAAGATCCACCAAACGCCGGTGTCAACACTGGCGTTTTGATTTGGATTATGCGATAATGATCTCGTTGCCGATACAGATCGGCATCCCAAAACATTATAGAACCAACAGGAGGCAATCTCATGTTTGACCCCAGAATCCTCAAGCTGGCCGATGGACTGGTCAACTTTTCCTGCGCGGTGAAACCCGGCGAAAACGTGCTCATCCAAAGCATCGGCGGCAACGAAGACCTCACCCGCGCGCTGATTAAAGAAGTCTACAAGGCAGGAGGCGTCCCCTTCCTCTGGCTGGAGGAAAAGAGCCTCGATCGCGAGATCATGCTGCACTGCACACCTGAGCAGCTTGCGCGTAGAGCAAAAGTGGATGCGTCCATGATGGAGCAGATGCAGGCGTTTATCGGCATCCGCGGCGGCGCAAACGCCAGCGAGTTTTCCGATGTGCCCGGCGATAAATTCAACGACTATATGAAGTACTATTGGACACCGGTACACGGTAACATTCGCGTGCCCAAGACAAAATGGGTCATCCTCCGCTATCCTTCGCCGAGCATGGCGCAGCTGGCGGATATGAGCACCGAGGCGTGTGAAGACTACTATTTCAACGTCTGCACGCTCGACTACAGCAAGATGGACAAGGCCATGGACGCCCTCAAAGCGCTCATGGAGCGCACGGACAAGGTTCGCCTGGTGGCGCCCGGCACCGATCTGAGGTTTTCTATCAAAAGCCTGCCGGCGATTAAGTGCGCGGGGAACATGAACATACCCGATGGCGAAATCTACACCGCCCCCGTCAAGGACAGCGTTAACGGCACCATCGCCTACAATACGCCGTCTCTGGAGGCCGGCTTTACGTTTACAGACATCAAATTCACGTTCAAAGACGGCAAGATCATCGAGGCCACCGCCAACGACAACGCAAGAATCAATAATCAGCTCGATATCGACGAGGGCGCGCGCTACATCGGCGAGTTTGCCATCGGCGTAAACCCGTATATCACCTTCCCGATGAAGGACACGCTGTTTGACGAAAAGATCGCGGGCAGCATCCACTTTACCCCCGGCAGCTGCTATGACGACTGCAACAACGGCAACAAATCCAGCCAACACTGGGACATCGTGCTGATTCAGACGCCGGAATACGGCGGTGGCGAAATCTGGTTTGACGATGTGCTCATCCGCAAAGACGGAATGTTCGTTTTGCCAGAGCTGCTCTGCCTCAACCCCGAAAACTTGAAGTAAGCTTACGTAATCAAAGCCTGGAATAAGCAAGTCTAAAAGAGGCGTAAAGTAAGCTGTCTAACGCATCGCGTGCAAAACAGCCCGGCGCTACCTGCGCCGGGCTGTTGTTTGTTTTAAGTAATCGTGTGCTTCTTTTAATTCTCCGGCTCAATGAGGCCGTAGTTGCCGTCCTTACGCTTGTAGAGCACGTTCATCCGGTTGGTTTCCGAATTGAGGAAGACGTAGAACGAATGCCCGACCATCTCGATCTGGAGCATGGCCTCCTCTTCGTCCATGGGCTTGATGGCAAATCGCTTGACGCGTACAATCTTCGGCCCCTCCTCCTCGGCATCGTCCTCGCCGATATACTGGGTCTCAAGGTCGCGGAACGCGCCGTTGCGCAGGCATTTTTCGAGCTTCGTGCGGTGGCGGATGATCTGTTTCTCGAGCTTGTCGAGCACGTTGTCGATGGAGGCGTACATGTCGCCGGTGATCTCTTCTCCGCGGATGACGCCGCCGTCATAGGGGATGGTTACCTCGACAATGTGGCGGTTCTTTTCCACGGCCAGGGTGACGAAGACCTCTGCGTCCTGCGGAAAATAACGCTCGACTTTGCCGACCTTTTTATTGACCAGGTCGTTGAGATAATCCGAGATCTCGAGATTTTTGCCAGTGATGGAAATACGCATGATACCACTCCTTTTTCGGCAAACAATTTTGTACTCTGCCTATAGTTTATTATTCGATACAAAGATG
>JAUYTF010000434.1 GCA_030695285.1 Eubacteriales bacterium
GACAGTTGCAGAAGAAACAAGCCGCTTGCTCGGCGCAAGCGCCGAGCATCGGAATTTTGTGATCAGCTCAGGCTGTGACATCCCCCCCACAACGCCCTGGGAAAACATAGACGCGTTTTTTGCTGCTGTACAGGCGTTTTACGATCAAAAATGATCCGGGCAGAATCGGCGGCAGGCGCGCTTGTTGCTGGCGGGAATGCGTTTTTGACAAACCGAATGGCGAGCTCTATAATGCAAGTATCAGACGTACACTTTCCCTCTCCCGTCGCGTGAAACTCTTCTGCGCTCGATCAGCCGTATCAGATAAAATAGAATATGTCGATTTCAGCTTCCCGTCTGGTGAGCAAATTTTGGTTTAGGGAGTGAATGGCCAATGAATGCAAAGCAGAGACTCTTCTCCGTTTTGGACGGCAAAAAAGCCGACCGTATACCGAATCTGAACATCATCATGCAGTATGCGGCAAGTCAGATTGGCGTGCCGTACTCGGTCTATTGCAAACAGCACGAGAAGCTGGTCGAGGGGAATATCGTATGCGCGGAGCGATACGGCCTGGACTGCGTGACGACGATGTCGGACCCGATGAAGGAGGCATCCGCCTTCGGCGCGGAAGTCATATTCCCCGAAGACGGCGTGCCCTATTCGAGAAAGAAACTGCTTGCGGAAGAATCGACACTGCTCAAACTCACCGTCACCGCCCCGTGCAACAGCGAGCGGATGAGCCAGAGCGTTTTTGCGATCGAGCGATATAAGCGCCTGCTTGGCGATGAGATGCCGATCATCGGCTGGGTGGAGGGTTGCTTTGCGGAGGCGGCGGATCTGCGCGGCGTCAATGAGCTGATGTATGATCTGATAGATGACGAAACCTTTGTTTGCGATCTAATGGATCTGTGCCTGGAGCAAGCCGTGCTGTTTGCCAGGGCGCAGATTGAAGCGGGGGCGGACATCATCGGGATCGGAGACGCGATCGCTTCGGTTGCCGGCCCGGTTTTTTATCAGAAGTTTGCGCTGCCCTACGAGATCAGGCTGCTTTCCGCAATTCGCGAGATGGGCGCAAAAACGAAGCTGCACATCTGCGGGAATACGACGCCGTTTCTGGCGTATCTGCCGGCTGATCACTGCGATATCATCGATCTGGACTGGATGGTGCCGCTCGACAAAGCGGCGAAACTGGTGGGCGATCGCTGCGCGCTGAGCGGAAACTATGACCCGGTTGCAGTATTGATGCAGGGCACCACAGACGATGTTCGCAACGCTGTGGTGGCATGCAGCAGGGCAGGCACGGCGAAATACATCAGCGCTGCTGGGTGTGAGGTGCCGAAAGCAACCCCAGAAAAAAATTTCCTGACGGTTGCGGAAACGCTCAGAGATCTGGCATAGCATCAACAAAGCGGCGGTGAAACAAGTCTTTCCTTCCAATCTCTACTTTTACCTTCTTTCTCATTTTTTGACGTGAAAAAACGATATAAACTGCGAGAAGGGCTTGAAAAAATGCTTTGGCTGGTGTATAATGAAATCAACTTATACGTATAAATAGCAATCAACCCGTCAAACTGCACACAATAAGCATCCGACTATCCTTCGAAAAACAATCAAAAACCAATCATAAAACAAACAAAAAACACGCAGAACACATTTTGACCGAGCAGTACAGATACATTCTGGAAACATTCAAAACACTAAAACACTCTCAAAAACCCTTTAGGAGTTATGGAGTTATTATGAAAGCATGCGTTTTGCATGGAATCGGTGATTTCCGGTTTGAAACGGTCCCCACGCCAATGCCGAAACCCGGCGAAGTTTTGCTGCAAATCCACGCTTGCGGCATCTGCGGATCGGACGTTCAGCGCGTTTGGGAAAAGGGGACATATACGTTCCCCACGA
>JAUYTF010000440.1 GCA_030695285.1 Eubacteriales bacterium
GCCCACCGGGAAGCCCGAGATTTTCGTATCCCCCAGATAGAACGTATTGCGGATGAACACCTTTTTAAACCAGCCGCCGATCTCTGCGGTTGCGGTCGGCCAGGTCTGGGACTGCACCTTGGTGAGGATGGAGCCGATGCCCTGGGACATCATCATCGTGCCGAGCGTCGCGATAAACGGCGGCAGGCGGAGCTTGGCGACGAGCAGACCGTTGGCAAAGCCGAACGAAGCGCCGACGCCGACAGTGAGCAGCAGCGCGAACGCAAGCGGCCACTGCTGCTGCTTGAACACGAAAGCGCCGAGCAGAGCCGAGCACATCATGACAGTGCCGATCGAAAGATCGATTCCGCCGGTGATGATGACGAACGTGACGCCAAACGCCATAAAGCCGATGTAATAGCTCGACTCGAGGATGTTTTTAAACATATCCACCGAGAAGAAATTGTTGCCGAAGATCGAGAAGAATACGTAAAGAATCACCAGCGCGAGCGGCGCAAGCAGCGCCTGTAAGTTTGCTTTCCTTTTCATCGAATCCATATGTGTTACTCCGTTTCCCGCATGGTTGCGTAAGACATGATGCTTTCCTGGCTCGCGTCCTCAATTGCGTATTCGCCAACGAGACGCCCCTCGCACATGACGGCGATGCGGTCGCTCATGCGCAGTAGCTCCGGCAGCTCCGATGAGATCATGATGATCGATTTCCCCTGTGCGGCGAGCTGATTCATGAGCTTGTAGATCTCGCTCTTGGCGCCAACGTCGATACCGCGTGTGGGTTCGTCGAAAATAAGGATGTCGCAGTTGCGCAGCAGCCATTTGGAGATGACGACCTTCTGTTGGTTGCCGCCGGAGAGAGATTTGATCAGCGTAGAGACCGATGGTGTTCTCACGCCGATTTTTTCTACATATTCTTCTGCGGCGCGCGCGACGGCGCGGCTCTTGACAAACGGGCCTTTCGTAAACTGCTCCAGCGTTGGCAGAACCGTGTTGTCGCTGACGGAGAGGCCGAGGCAAAGGCCGAACTGTTTGCGATCTTCGGAGAGATAGCCGATGCCGGCCTGCACAGCCTCCACGGGGGACGTGATGCGCACCGGTTTTCCTTTGATGAGAATCTCGCCGCCATCGCGCTTGTCCGCGCCAAAGAGCAGCCGCGCGGTCTCCGTGCGCCCAGCACCCATGAGCCCGGCAAAGCCGAGGATTTCGCCGCGGCGCAGGACAAAGGAAACGTCCTTCACGTCGTTCGAACGGAGATTACGTGCCTCGAGTATAACCTCGCTGTCTGCCGGAACGTTGGATTTTGATTTGGGGTCTTCATAGATCACGCGGCCGACCATCATCTTGATGATCTGATCCATCGTCGCTTCAACAGTGTCGAGCGTGCCGACCGTGTGCCCGTCACGCATGACGGTGATGCGGTCGGAAATCTGCTTGAGCTCGTCCATACGGTGCGAGATATACACGATGCCGACGCCCTTTGCCTTGAGCTGTCGGATAAAGGTGAAGAGCTCCTGAATCTCTGTGTCCGTCAACGGAGCGGAAGGTTCGTCCATAATCATGATGCGCGTGCTCGGAAACGAGAGCGCTTTGGTTATCTCTACCATCTGCTGCTTTGCGACCGTGAGGCGCTTTACCTGCGTGGTCGCATCGAGTTTGATGTTGAGCGAATCGAGCAGCGCCTGCGCCTTTTTGTTTTGTTCGCTCTTATTCAAAAAGATACCGCGCGTGGATTCGCGCCCGATGAAGATGTTTTCCGCAACGGTGAGGTCACGAAGCAGGTTCAGCTCCTGGTGGATGATGCTGATGCCCAGGTGCTGCGCTTCCGCGGGGGAATGGATTTCGATCTCTTTGCCAAAGAGTTCAATCGTGCCGCCGTCTTTCGTGTAGATTCCGGTCAGAATCTTCATCAGCGTGCTCTTTCCCGCGCCGTTTTCGCCGACCAATGCAAGCACCTCGCCCGCGTGGAGCGTCAGGTCTGCACCGTCGAGCGCATGCACGCCGGGGAAGAACTTCTGAATCCCTGTCATTCTCAATATGGTTTCAGACAAAGTATCACCTCATCCTCTATGGAGTTAAATGAAAGAAAACCTGTGAACGGGGGTAAACTAAGTATACTTGCGGACACGGGGATTTTATGACGAGCCAAAGCCGGTCCAAAAGTCCGGGGAATCATTTACGATGAGAACATAACCCTGCCGGGGTTGCGTCAAACGGTCAGACATACAGGATCTTTCCGGCGTATTGGTGTTTGCGTTCTGGTGTTTTGAAGGATTGCGCGGATTGTTTTGGTCAGAATGAAGGATAAACGCGGTTGGAACGGCGGCACTGTG
>JAUYTF010000443.1 GCA_030695285.1 Eubacteriales bacterium
CGGCAAGCCGAAGATCGTCTTGATCTACGACGTCGTCAACGGCTCCGTGGCCAACATCGGCAGCGGCAAGGTGCTTGTAAGCGCGGACGGGGACTTTCACGGCACGGTCACATTTTCCTATACGATCATGGACCGCGCGGGCGCAACGGCCAGCGCAGACGTGATCCTTACTGTCAACCCTTCCAACGATCCGCCGCGCGTAAAGGACGACGCGATCACCATTTTCGAGGATGAGACCGCACAGATCAGCGTTCTGGCGAACGATATCGATCCCGAAGGGGACACGCTCTCCATCGTGAGCGTGACTTCTCCCGCGCACGGAACGGCCCAGATCAACGGCACCAAGACCAAGATCGACTACGTGCCGGAGACGGACTATTTCGGCACGGATTCGTTCAACTATACCGTGTCTGACGGCAACGGCGGGACAGCGACTGCGACGGTTCGCATTACACTCAAGCCGGTCAACGACGCGCCGACCATCGATAAACACAGCTCGAACGCGGGCGATTGGACCATGCTGGAAGACACGCCCGAAGCGTTCCACTTCGTGGTTGCGGACGCGGAAAGCGCCGCGAGCAATCTGATCGTGAAGATTACATCGCTCGACGAGACGCTGATCAAGACCGCGCAGATTGTGCTCTCTACCAACGCGGAAGGATACAAGACCATTGCGGTGAACCCTGTGCCCAACGCGCACGGAACCGCATACGTAAAATTCTGGGTCAGCGACGGCCTCTTATCGACCCAGGCTGTCTACGAAATTGAGATCATCAGCGTCAACGATGCGCCGGTGGTTATTGTACCGCTCCAGTCCACGCTGGAAGATACGCTGCTGCGCGCAAAGGCCTATGCGACCGATGCCGACAACGATGATGTCACATTTGAAAAACACACCGATCCGGCGCACGGCAGCGTCACGGTTTATCCGGACGGTTCGTTTGACTACATGCCCGCCAAGGACTACAACGGGCAGGACACCTTTATCATACGCGCGGACGATGGAAACATGCTCAATAATCTCGGCTTTGCAACGGTGTTTATCACCGTAAAACCGGATGGTGACCCGCCTGAAGCCAAGGACGATACCATTACGATCAACGAGGACACGCCAAGCGTGATTCCCGTGCTTGTAAATGATAGCGATGTAGACGCGATCTACGGCGATGTCATCTCCATCCTGCGCGTGACTTCTCCCGCGCACGGCACGGCAGCGATTACGGAGGGCGGCATTCTCTACACGCCGGATGAACACTATAACGGCAGCGATTCGTTTACGTATACCATCACCGATCACGACGGCAAGACGGACTCGGCAACTGTCACCGTGACCATCCTGCCTGTGAACGACGCGCCAAGCGGCGGGGACGATACGGCCACCGTTCTGGAGGACCATTCTGTCACCATAGACGCCGCGGCAAACGACGACATGGACCTGCTGACCAACCCCGAGCTGGAAAACGTGACCATCATCGCGGTGGAAAAACCCGCACACGGCATCGCGGTGATCGATGCAGGCTATAAAACCATCACCTACACGCCGGATGCGAACTGGTTTAGCCCAGAGGGAGAGCCGGAAGTCTTCTACTATACGGCAAAGGACGCGTCGGGCTTAACCGAGCGCTTTGCCATCCGCGTTACAGTAGTTTCCGTCAACGACCTGCCGGTGATTACCCCGGGCGATCTGCCGGATGTTGTCACCGACGAAGACACGGCGACAACGCCAATCACCTTTACGGTGAGCGATGTGGAGACTGCGGCGGGATCACTCACGGTGACGGCGACGCACGGCAACAGCGTGCTGCTGCCCGCCATAACGGTGACGCCGGACGCGGAAGGCGTATGCAGCTTCACCATTTTGCCGAATGCAAACAGGGTTGGCTCTGCTGCGATTACCGTGACAGTGACGGATGCCGATGGCGGACAGGTCAGCGACACCTTTACGCTCACGGTGACCCCGATCAACGACGCGCCAAGGCCGGGCGACGACGCGTTTACGGTTACGGAAAACCAAACGCTCACGTATGACGTGCTAGCCAACGACGACGTGGACATTCTTGCGGGGAACGGCGGTGATACGCTGACGCTGCTTTCGATCACCACGCCACAGTTTGGCACCGCGACGATCGACAACAATCAGCTCCGTTATGTCCCCGATGCGGATCGTAACGCCACAGAATCCTATCAGGATGTGTTTACCTACAAGATGAAAGACGCATCTGGCAGCGAATGCACCCCGACAGTGACGGTAACGGTCACGCCGGTGAACGACGCACCGATCATATCCGCAATCGCGGACATGACGGGTGTTTTGGAGGATGCGCCGGACGGAACGGGTGAGATCAGCTTCCACGTGACGGACGAAGAGGACGATGACGATACGCTCACTATATCAGTGGAAAGCGGCAATCTTTCGCTCTTCCCGCTGAGCAATATTACCATCACAAACCCCGGCGGCGAAGCGCTAGGCTCACTGCGCACAGTCAAAGCAGTGCCCGCCGAGAATCAGTTCGGAACCGGAAAAATCACCCTCACGGTGCGCGATGCGCAAGGGTTGAGCGCAAGCGAAGAATTCTGGGTGACGGTGGATTCCGTCAACGATATTCCAGACAATGGCGATAAATCGTTTACCGTCGTCGAAGATGTGGAAACCCAGCTCGACGTACTCGAAGACATCGATCCGGATTATGCAACCACCCCGGAAAAAATCACGATCACCGCAATCGCGACGCAGCCAAACCATGGCACGGTTCGGATTGCCGCGGATCAGAAATCGATCTACTATACGACAGATCAGGACAGCAATGAGCCGGAT
>JAUYTF010000448.1 GCA_030695285.1 Eubacteriales bacterium
CTCCGGCGGCAGCTGGATCTGGAGCGCTAGCCTAAGGTATTTCTTTACGTTTCCCATCTTTGCGCTCATGGTCTGGCGCACGTCCGGCTTTTCGCGCGTGCATACCGCCATCCGGCGCGCCCCGCTGCGCTGGCTGCTCTGGAGCACCGTCGGCTTTGGCCTGTTTTATGCGCCGATCTCGTTTGCGGGCGACCATGGCGAGAGCTGGCTCATCGCCGCTAGCTGGCAGGTCACCATCGTGATGGGGCTCTTGCTCTCCCCGCTGTTTCAGAGAAAGATCGCGGTGAAAAACCTCGGCGCGGCGGCAGTCATCCTCTTTGGCGTATTTCTCCTTCAGCTCAGCAACATCCTCTCCTTCCGGCTGGATTCCATCGCGCAGACGCTGCTGCCGATCCTCGTCGCAGCGATTGCCTACCCGCTGGGCAACCGCAAGATGATGGCGCTCTGCCCGCCGGAGATCGGCACCATCGAGCGCGTCTACGGCATGACGCTCTGCAGCCTGCCGTTTTGGGTGCTGCTCGCGGTATACGGGCTTATCACACGCGGCCTGCCGTCGGGATCACAGGCGATTCAGTCGCTGGGCGTGGCGCTGCTCTCCGGCGTGATCGCAACGCTTTTGTTCTTTCGCGCGACGGATCTGGTCAAACAAAGCCAGCGGCAGCTTGCAGTGGTGGAAACGACGCAGTCCTTTGAGGTGCTCTTTACGCTGCTTGGCGGAGTACTGCTGCTGCGCGACGCACCGCCGGACAAGTTCGGCTGGGTCGGGGTGGGATTGATCGTCGTCGGGATGGTGCTCAGCAGTCTTGCGTCTTTGGAAAAGTCAGGCAAAACAGAATAAATTAAACGATAAAGTATTCGAACATAGCATTAAAAAGAGGCTTATCACCTCTTTTGTTTTTTACGCTGTCTTGCTATTCCAATCTCAGCCGAAGCTTCCGGCGTTGATATTCAGTGTCTTGAAACAATCCGTCTGTACGTAGCACGGAGGCGAGCATCCCCGCCAGCAGCAGGTTCATTAAAAATGCCATCGTATTGTCGGTTAAGAATGGAAACACCGCGCTATACCAAAGCGGATATCCCAAGAACACCGCAACGGATAACACCGACTGAGCTGCAAACACGAAAAGAACCGCCTGAGCCAGCAGTCTGCCGAGCGTGCAACCTAGCCTGCGCGCGCGAGAGATTC
>JAUYTF010000458.1 GCA_030695285.1 Eubacteriales bacterium
GGCAGCTGCCGATATAATTGCCGCAGGCGAAAGCCACCGCATAGACGATGCCCTTGAGGAAATCTTCCTTAAACCCTGCCAACACACCGCTGGCAATGATGAGCCAGAGCATGATTTCAACCACGGCGATGAGAGCGCCGACAGTACGCTCACCGCGATTGATCAAAACGATGCGTAGCGTACCAAAAGACACCTCGAGTATCTTTCCAAAAAAAATAAAGAGATAAACCCAGATCGTTGTGCCTTTGGCGAATGTTTCGATCGCCTGTAAGAATTCATTCATGGTTCAACCTTCTTTCAGCTTGCCGATTATACTGTAGCGGTGTTACGATTGTCAATGTAACCAAATGTGAACCAACGTGACGCAAAAGCAAACCTCGACCATCTATAATGCGTGCGCAATGGAAAAACCCGATTGAACAACAATGGTTTGGGAAGATCTATGGAAACGACGAAAGCAAAGCAAATCAGTTACGGAGGCGGGGTCAACTGGAATCCATGGCACGGCTGCCACCGGATTTCAGCCGGGTGCGTGCATTGTTACGTGTACCGGATGGATGCAAAACACAGCAAGGATGCGAGCAAGGTTGAGAGGACGAACGGATTCTATCTGCCGGTTTCGCACGCACGTGACGGCTCCTATAGAATCCCGCCCGGAAGCTTTATTTGGACTTGTTTCACATCGGATTTTCTTTTATCAGACGCGGACTGCTGGCGCGGCGAGGCTTGGCGTATGATGCGCGAGCGAAACGATTGTGAGTTTCTGTTTATCACAAAGCGGATCGCGCGGTTTGCGCAGTGCCTTCCGGAGGATTGGGGGGAAGGGTATCCTAACGTTTCGATCTGTTGCACTGTGGAGAATCAGGCGATGGCGGACGAACGCCTGCCGGTGTTTCTCGATGTGCCGATTCGGCATAAGATGATCGTTTGCGAACCGTTGCTGGAAAAAATCGATCTGTCGGCCTATCTGGGGGACTGGGTAGAGAGCGTTACGGTCGGAGGCGAGTCCGGAGACGAGGCGCGCATGTGTGACTACGACTGGATTTTGGATATCCGCAGGCAGTGCATCGAGGCGGATGTTCCGTTTCGATTTAAGCAGACCGGCGCGCATTTTATAAAAGACGGAAAGCGGTATTGGATCAGGCGTGCGCTGCAGCATGCGCAGGCGCGCAAGGCAAACATCAACACAGAGAAGGCTGCATCTTTTCAGGGCTCCGGCACATAGACGGCAACATAAACGCCCTTGATGCGAGAGTCGCTATCGCACTCCGCGGTTTGGCTGAAACTTGCGCCAACGACTACGGGCTCGGAAAACGTTTCGTCTATGACGGCGGTTGCGATGGTGTTTCCGTCCGCGTCGACAAACGAAACCTGCGCTTGGATGGAAGTGAGTTCCTCTGAGCCAAGATTGAGGAAGCGAATGCGCGCGGTTGTCGTTCCGCCGTCCACCTTGAGTTCGCGGACGGTGGTCTCAATCTGGCTGCCACCATAGAAGATTTTGTTTTCCGTGTTTAGAATGGTCGTAGACACAGTCTTGCAACCGGACAGCAGCAACAGAAGCGCCAGCGATGAGAAAACGAACGCAACCAACTTTCGCATGGGTGAGAGAAGTCCTCCGCTCCGGCGCGGTTATTCCCGCGCTCCACTTTTACATTATAAGTTTTTAAACGCGCAACTGCAATGAAATCGCCGACGAGTCAAAGGAGTTTCACATTTGCGACAAACGAATCGTGTGAACCTTGCGCGATCAGGCGATGTTGTTTTTTCTTGAACTACTTTTCATGCGACCGAGGCGTGATTCAGGCATAGCTTGCGTATGCAAGGATTTGATCAGAAAGAGGTATCGCTCAGACGGTTTCAAAGGTTTTTATCAAATCCGGATTCAATCGAGGTGTGATTCAGGCGTTGACAATCGTCTCGTGAATTTGCTATACTTCTCTAGGTGCAAACCTTGGAGAGATGTCCGAGTGGTTTATGGAGCTGGTCTTGAAAACCAGTGATGCTGAAAGGCACCGGGGGTTCGAATCCCTCTCTCTCCGCCAAAAACGGAGAAACAGAATATGGAGAAGTACCCAAGTGGCTGTAAGGGGCTCCCCTGCTAAGGGAGTAGGCTGGGGTAACTGGCGCGAGGGTTCGAATCCCTCCTTCTCCGCCACAAAAGAGCATTCGTAAGAGTGCTCTTTTGATATTCTGTGAGATGAAAACTAGAAAGTTCGTATTATAATAGCAACATGAAAACATTTTGCGATCAAGATAAGAAGAACGACCTGCATCGTGCTCTCACAGCAGGCATATTGCTCTTCAACGAAGTTGAGGTGCTCGACTTTGCAGGCCCGTTTGAAGTGCTGTCTCTTGCAGAAGACGCAAAGACGCGTCAAAAGCTGTTTGCGGTAAAGACAGTTGCGCAGACGCGCGATATCATTTCCGCGCGAAACGGACTAAAAGTGTTGCCGGATTACGACTTTGCAACCGCGCCCTGTTTCGATTTGCTCATCATCCCCGGCGGCTACGGCGCGGAGAAGATCGAAATCCATAATGAAACGCTTCTTCGCTGGCTGAAACGTCAGGCGGATACTACGCCCATTGTCGCCTCCGTCTGCACAGGCGCATTCCTGCTGGCAGAGGCGGGTCTGCTTGACGGCAAGCGGGCAACCACGCACTGGATGGATCTAGACCGGCTGGAGCGCGCGTATCCGCTCGTCTTTGTTGCGCGCGAAGTTAAGTTTGTTGACGAGGGAAACATCCTCACAGCCGGTGGCATCTCTGCCGGAATCGATCTGTGCTTCCATCTGCTCACGAGACTCTTCGGCGCGGATATCGCGCGGCAAACGGCAAAACGAATGGAGTATGATATTTCGATTAACGACTGACACCATGCCAGAGAAAACGCAAAAATCATGCTTCTGAAACAATGAGCGCTGAAACGGCGCTCGTTGTGATTTTTAGGGTTTTGTTACTGGTCAGAGAGCGTATCCTTTGGTTTTGACAGTTCGCTCATATATCCCGCCGTGATGATACCGGCAGGCAGCGCAACAATCGCTATGCCAAGCAGAGAAGACACCATTGTCACGATTCGCCCTGTTGTTGTAACAGGATATATGTCGCCATACCCAACAGTAGTGAGCGAGACAGTTGCCCAGTAAACCGCCTCAAAGAACGTCTCAAAGGAATCGGGCTCAACGCTAAAAACGACTAGAGCTGAAACAAGAATGTAGGCCAACGCAAACGACCCAACGCTGATCAGGGCAAACTTTTCTTTTGAGAAAACATGGAGGATCATCGTTATGTTTTTTGAGTACCGAACAATCTTGAACACACGAAACACTCGAAAGGTTCTAAACAGTCTAAGCAGCCTTAACAAACGCAATCCGCTGCTTATCGCGGCAATGGACGGCAAGATAGCAAGCAAGTCAACAATCGCCATCGGAGATATTGGATAAACAATGAACGCAGCTTTCCCCAATTTGGGAAACTTGTAATCTGCGGTGAACAATCTCAATAGATAATCGATGATAAAAACGATCACGGAAACTCGATCAATCGTTTGAAACAGAAGCGTTTGGGTTTTAAACGCAAGCGGAACGATACTTGCGACGATTACGATCATCATGAAAAGATCGTAAGCATGGCTTGCCTTGTCGCCCTCTTGCGGAACTTCAACGATATCAAATATTCTCTTTCGCATAATATTGCATCATCCTTGATTTAATTATACCAATATATAGCATTCCTCTCGTTTTACAAAACAGTTTCTTTCTCTTTTTTCACCCCGATCAACAGCATCCCCGCAATCACGCAAGCTCCGCCGAGCCACTGAAACACATCCGTTTGTTCGCGTAAAAGTACAGTCGAGAGAAACATCGATGTCAGTGGCATCAAGCCGGAAAACGCTGCCGCGGTGAATGCCCCGCTGCGCTTGATGCCCGCATACCAGCATAGATACGCCAGCGCGGTAACAAACACGCCGTACCACAGCAGCGCCGCCCATTCGAGAACGCCGATTGCAGAAAGCATTGTGAGCGGCTGCTCAAATGCCGCCGGAATCAGGCAAAAGAGCAGCGCGAAAAGCGTGACCAGCGTCGTTTGCACCAATGGGTCGAGCGGATTTCCCTCGGCTGCTTTTTTGATGGCGGATGAGCGGCAGATGATATTGAAGACCGATTCGCTCGCCGCGGCACCGATTACAAGAAAATTGCCGATCAGGTGCCCGCCGTTTAACTCCGTACCCTTCCTTGCCAGCCCCTGCACGAGCAGTCCGCCCAAGATCGTTGCCAGTATTCCGCCGAGTGTGCGAAGCCCGACCTTCTCTCGCAAAAACGTCCAGGCGAGAAACGCGGTGATCGCGGGCGTGGCTCCGGTTAAAATTCCCGCTTCCAGCGCGCTGGTTCGGCTCACTCCGTTGAGCAGTAGCACGCGAAAGAGAAACATGCCGAAGAAGGCCTGCAACATCAAGGCGACTGCCTGCCGAAATGTGAACTGCTTTAGCGTTTCGATGAGTTTGCGAAAACAAAGCGGGACGAGTAGCAATAGTGCAAACGCCATGCTGACGGCGGCAATCGTGAACACACCCAACTGACCTGAGACATACCGCGCCGCAACCACGCTCGTCCCCGCGAGGGTAAATGCACCGGTTAGATAGAGTTTGCCCATTCCTGTATCATTTTTCTTAAAACTTCTCTCTTTCATCAGAACCCCATTGCAATTTTGATATATTTTGATACGATAATAATCGGAGAGCTGGTATTACGAAAGAACCAATTCAGACTATAAACAAGCATACCAGTAAGAGAACATGCTGCCGATTATCGATCGAACAGGCGAAGAACCTATCCGCAGACAAATTTACAGGCAACTCAAGGAGCAACTCCTGAGCGGTGCATTGCAGCAGGGGGAGGCGCTCGCATCCACTCGTCAACTCGCGGGCGAGCTAGGTGTTTCCCGCAGCACGGTAGTCGAGGCCTACGACATGCTGCTTGCGGAAGGGTTCTTAGAGAGCAGGCAAGGGTCTCAGACGGTGGTTGCGGCAGGCATAGCCATGGCTGCGCCGCACGAAACGGCTACGCAACCGAAGGTAGCGCAGCCGCACAGCATGCTCGTCGATTTTTCGACGGGCAAACCGGATCTATCACAGTTTCCGCGTGCACAGTGGATTCGTCTGCTCTGCCGATCCGCGCAGCATTTGCAACCCGCGTCATACGGCTATACCGGACCGCAAGGCTACAAACCTTTGCGGGAGGAAATCGCTGCGTGGCTTTCGCGCAGTCGCGGTATCTTCGTCTGTTCGGAGGATGTGTTCATCACGGCCGGGGCGACGCACGCGCTTCGCATCCTTGCCGACCTGCTCTGCACAAACGGCGGGCGGGTGATCATGGAAGACCCTTGTCACAAGGGATTGTTTGACACACTAAACGCCTGCCATTGCGGCATTGTACCGATACCAGCAGATGATCACGGCATGCAGACCGATCTACTGAACGGAAGCGAACACGCGCAACTCATCTACGTCACGCCCTCGCATCAGTTCCCACTGGGCGGAATTTTGCCCGCAGCAAGAAGAGCCGCGCTGATTCGCTACGCTAGAGAGCAGAGTATCTTTGTTGCCGAGGATGATTACGACAGCGAGTTTCGTTTTACAGGCGCGCCGATTACGCCGCTGTATGCGCTGGATCCGCAGCGTGTTATCTACATCGGCACGTTCAGCAAGAGCGTGTTTCCCGCGCTGCGCATCGGATTCGTGCTCTTGCCAAGCGAGCTGCAGGCTCGCTGGCGCGATCTACGCACGCACAACGACATACAAAACCCGGTGTTTGACCAGGCGGCGCTTGCGTCGTTTCTCAACACACGATCGCTTGACCGCCATGCCCGCACCATGCGCAAACACTATGCAAAAAGAAGGCAAGCTTTGGCCAACGCATTGACCGATTATTTCGGAGCGGAGTATTCTATTTGCGGCGATGCTGCCGGGCTGCATCTGGCCGTTCGGTTTCATGGTAAGCGTTTTTACGAAGGTTTTCATGCGTTTTGTCTGGAACGCGGCATCAACGTCAGCGAAATGGAGTCCCACTGCATCAGAAAAGGAAATCATATGGACGAGCTTCTGCTGGGTTACGGACACCTTCCGCCGGAAGAGATACAAAACGGCGTTCGTCTGCTCGCCGATGCTATGCGAGCATATGCGCGCGAGCAAGTTGCTTTCGATCTCGGCGTATCTGCGCGCGCAGACCAGATGCCCGATGAATCCTGATTGACGATTCCATCCTGTCGTGATAACGTGTTTTGTAGTTACGCAAAGATTTTTTGCCGGAGGAATGCATGCAATACCGTAACGCGACAGTTTCGGATATCCCGCAGATCGAAGATCTGCAAAAAAGATACCATGTTTCGTTCATCAGCTTGGCGGAAAAAAAGAATGGTTTTATCACCACGCTTTTTACCACAGAACAGCTCAAAGAACTTATCAAAACAGAAAACGGTATCTCGCTGGCCTGCGACGGGGAGATGATCGCTGCATATGCCATGGCGGGTTCCTGGCAATATTGGAACAAATGGCCATTGTTTCAGCAAATGATTTCAGATTTGCCAAACACCGAATATCTTGGGCAAACGCTCTCGATTGAGAACTCCTATCAGTACGGCCCCGTCTGCATCGACAAGGATTATCGCGGGATGGGCGTGTTGCAGGAGTTGTTCGCGTACTCCGCGCGGCAGATGAACGCGCGTTATCGTCTGCTGATCACGTTCATCAACCATATCAACGAGCGTTCGTTCAAAGCGCACACGCAAAAAGTCGGCATGGAAGTGATCAAAAGCTTTGCATTCGATGGAAATAACTATTACGAGCTCGGTTATGACACCGCGCGCGCCTTGACGAAAGAAATGACAGATCAGCCTACATGAACACGAAAGAGAAGGTTGCTGACAGCGCATACCTGCAAAAAACCTGAAGGATCCTCGTGAGATCACGACGTTTCATTGAAAATTGACAATTCCGTCCATAATGATGCCAGTTTCGAGTGGTATGATAGACGAATTGTTTAAACAGTGTAACCAAGAGGAGAAAAACCATGAGAAAGACCAAAATTGTCTGCACCATCGGACCTGCGTGCGAAACAGAAGAGATGATAGTTGCAATGTGCCGTGCGGGCATGAATACAGCAAGGCTCAATTTTTCGCACGGATCGCATGAAGAGCATTGCCTTCGCATTGAACGGATAAAAAAGGTGCGCGAAGAGCTGGATATGCCCATCGCCATCATGCAGGACACCAAGGGGCCTGAGTTTCGAATAAAAACATTTCAGGGCGGAAAGATCACGCTTAGCGAAGGGGATACGTTTACCTTCACCTCAAAAGACATTCAGGGCTCGAAGAATCGCGTCTCAGTCAGTTTCTCCGGGCTTGCCAGCTCTCTGGAGATTGGCGATCGCATCCTCGTCAACAACGGGCTGCTCATCTTCGAGGTAACCAAGCTAACCGAGACGGATGCGGTCTGCATCGTTCTCGCGGGCGGAGAGCTTTCCGATCGCAAGAGCATGAGCTTTCCGAACAAAGTCATTTGCCAGGAGTATTTGAGCGAGCAGGACAAGACCGATCTACTCTTTGGCATCCAAAGCGATGTGGATTACATCGCGGCATCGTTTGTTTCCACGCGGCAGAACCTGATCGACCTGAAGGCGTTTCTCAATGAAAACGGCGGGGAAGACATCGCCATTATCGCAAAGATTGAGAACCGAACCGGCATCAACAATATTCACGAGATCTGCGAGGAGTGCGAAGGCATCATGATCGGCCGCGGCGACCTTGGCGTGGAGATTCCATTTGAGGAGCTGCCGTATATTCAGAAGTATCTCGTGACGAAATGCCGCCTGCTTGGCAAGCGCGTCATCACCGCAACCGAGATGCTTGAGAGCATGATTCACAATCCGCGTCCTACGCGCGCGGAGATTTCTGACGTCGCCAACGCGGTTTACGACGGCACGAGCGCGGTTATGCTCTCCGGCGAGACCGCCGCGGGGAAATATCCGGTTGAATCCTTAAAAACGATGGCGAAAATCGCGGAGGAGACGGAGAAACACATTCATTATATTAAGCGCTTTGGCAACACGGAGTTTCACATTAAAAACACGGTGGACGCGATTTCGCATGCCACCTGCGGCATGGCGATCGACCTCGATGCAAAGGTGATTGTCGCCTGCACGCTGACAGGCATTACTGCGCGGATGATCTCACGCTTCCGTCCGCCGATGGATATTATCGGGCTCACCACCAGCCGCAAGGGCTGGTACAAGCTCGCGCTGAGCTGGGGGGTCATCCCGGTGATGAGCGGAACGTTCACCTCGACCGACGTGCTGTTTTATCACGCCACGGAGACGGCAAAGAAGGTTTGCGGTCTGACGAGTGGCGATCATATCATCATCACTGGCGGGCATGTCAGCGGTGTTTCGGGAAATACGAGTTTGATTAAGGTGGAGACGGTGTAAAGATTTATTGAAAAAACAGGACGAGAGGGAGTGTGGAGCACTCCTTCTTTTCTACTGTCAATTTTTTATATCTACAACCAATTATCGTATTCTATCACATTAATACATATCGTGTCGAAATGAGTAAGATTCTTGTTAAACCAGATAGTTTCGAGTAGTTTTTAGAATATTTCTCTTTGCGGTCGGGCGTTTTAACTTGATATTCGACACATTTCTGTTACAATAAATGCAAGTTTTGTGTTGAGGTAGTTTATGAACATTACTTACCTAATCGGCAATGGATTTGACATCGCTTGCGGCTTGAAAACGAGATATGTGGACTTCATTCAAACGTATCTGACTTCAGACAACGATGATAAGGATATCCGAGAATTCAAAAGTAACATAGAACAGGATTTGTGCACATGGGCAGATGCTGAGTATGCGTTCGGTGCATTGACTGAGAAAATTGTAAATGTAAAGAAATTCAGGAAATATTTTAGGGATTTTCTATATCATTTGAATGTATACTTTCAGGAACAACAATCTAAAGTAAGATA